>JBGSMI010000126.1:0-11716 GCA_041740215.1 Ferruginibacter sp. | reverse complement strand
ATCCAGCTTTTTCTAACCCTGCTTTTTAAATTATACCGGGCAGGAAGATTGATGGAATATTCGTTGGATAAAAACCTTTCTTCCTGCGGAAAAGTTTCATTCGAAGCATTGAAAATATCGTTTGATAAATTCAGGCTGATTAACCGGCTGAGCAAATTACCACCGGCCAGCATTAGCAAATATCCAATGCCTGTTACGGCCATGTAAATAATGGCGATATTTTCTACTGTATAATTCAGGCTTAATAAAATTTTACTCCCAAAGAAAAGTAGTAAGCCGATCAGTAAATATGCTGCAACAACTTTCCAGTTTATCTTTTCGTCTTTTTTGCCTTGTGCTCCCAATAGAGAAACCACTAATAAACCAAGGGCCAAAAACTTGGAAGTATATGGATTGTTAAATAGGCCAGTGTGCATGATGTTGGTCATTAGCTTATCTGTGATGGTACTTTTAATTTCCCAATGCTTAAAAGCAGCATAACAGTAATAATAAAAATGCAGCAACAAAATAAAGATGCTGGCAAATCTTGTAAAGTCTAATATCTTTCTTAGCCCCTGTTCATTCTCCCCCGTATGTGACATAATTGTTGTTTTTATAAATTAATTTTCTTCTTTTTCTTTCTTTTCTTTTTCAACAGATTGTTTGGTATGTTATCGTATTGCTCTTTGACTGATAAAAGCACATCTAATAAATTTTCGTTTTTGGTAGTAGTTGAAATTGTTTTGTCCTGCTGTTTATTAAAGTCATTTTCTTTAAGTAAAACACCCGAAGAACTACTGCCTTTTGTTTCGTCCTTGGCAAGTGAATTTTCATTTACTGCAGCCAGCTTGCTTTGCAATGCAGCCGCACTATATCCCTTGCCCAAATCGCTGCCATTAAAAACAACTTTGTTTTGGTTGTCCACGAAAGTGATACCATACAACCTGCCTTCTGCATTTTGTCTTAGTACGGTATAAATATTTTTTTGATTCAAAGCAGCTACTAAATTTTTCATGCTTCCTGGTGAAGTTTGCAGGCAATCATCAATAGCATTTTTAGTTCTTTGTTTCAATGGTTCTTTTGCAACTTCATTAGCGGCAAAATTCTTTTCCAAATTATCTAAGATTGGTTTACATCCGATTGAGCTTGCTTTGATGGGCACTCCAACCTTATTGCCATCTGCATCCAAAATGCGGTAAACAAGTCCACGGTTCTTGTAAATTCTTCCTTCTTCTTTGCCTCTGTCTGCAACCACATTGAATTGTTTTAAAGCCGCATTAAATTCAGGTAAAGAAGTAAACTTGTACTGACTAAATACTGCACCCACCACATTTGAAATACTACGCTTTGTCTCAGACTTTCCATACACGGCTTTTTGTGCATCTACCGGCTTGATGCCAGGCGTCATTAATTGCTGCTGTCTTTCTGCTTTTATCAATCCATATTGTTGCTCTATTTCTTTTCTTGCTTTTTCAGATTGATTCCTGCCGATGTTGTGAGTGTTAATCCTGCAGCCGTCTGCTTTAATGGTGGTACTTACAATATGAATGTGTGGATGCCCTGCATCTTCGTGTTTGTAAATAAGAAAAGGTTGTTGCCCAAAGCCAATCTTTTCCATATACACATTAGCAACCTCAATCAGCTTATCATTTGATAGCTTTTCAGAAGGGTCGAAGTTTAGTGAAATATGGATGGTCTTGGTGGTTGCTCTTCTATTCAAATTATTCAACATTTCAAAGCCATTTAATTTCTGATAGAAATTCATGTTCTTTGCTTCACTTAAATAATTAGCAGCGTGTAAACATTCAGCAGCACCTTTCTGCACTTTTTTTTCGTTATAGTTCAGTGCAGCTTCTATACTTTTCGGTATCGTTATTTTTGCAACCATTGTTCATAGAGTTGACTCACCTTTAATTTTATTTCTTCCACTTTGCTCACCAATGATTTTTGTAAACCATCGTACTGCTGTATCCAAAACCTGAACTCCGGTATCTTATCAAGTATGTGCAGTTTGTGTACCGCTTGGTTAAAATTATTACCTATACCATTGAGTTCTTTTTTTAACTCCAGCATCTGTTTCAAAAAATCATCTGCCGATTGGTTACGATACTTCACCGTAACTGGCTTTTGCATTGATACATTTCGGATATATTCACTAAGGCTTCTTTCTGTGGTTTGTTGCTGTTTCTTTTTTACCTGTTTTAGCTCCTCATCATTCATGCGAATTTTGATAAAGATTTTCCGTACCTCATTTTCCTGCTTCTTCATAATTGTGTCATTTGAGTTTTGTTACAATACTTCAATCGTCTTTTACTATCCCCGTACGACTCCGGAGTGAAGGGGCAAGATTTCAAACGTGGCCACGTTTGTACATCTTGCCATGTGCAAGACCCGGCACATTACGCCTTGATAAAGATTAATACTTGAAGAATTTGTGAGGAGATGTTTCGGAGATATTTTGAAACATGTAAAAGAAAAAGCCAGGAGGCTATTAATAAAGTTACTTACATAGATTTTTTCTCGTTCCACAAATTCATTTTCACTATCAATCTATCAAAGAGATAAGACAAATTTTATACCAATCACAAACAATATGCTGCTAAAATTTAGCCATGTTGATAAGTTCGGTTTGGCAGCATATAGAAATTAATTTATTATTGTGCTATGAGAAATACCCTAAAGAACCTTTTCAACAATCAAATTATTTTAGAAGATAGCAGTCAGTTTTATTATACAATAACTCCTTATGAGTTAACCAATGCCTTGGGCAATATTATAGCTGTTTTGCAGGAATATAATTTTACAAAAAAGGACGATAATAACGGGCAATTTTCCTGCAAATTGTTCAGGACAAAAGAAGGTAATTGGTATGATATTGAAGAAACAAAAATGGTTGCTGAAAAAGGCATTTTAAGGATGCTAAAATCTGCGATTGATGGAAAAGAAAAGGCCGATATTTTAAAGTAATTTCATTTAAGAAAGTGCATTGCAAAATCTTTATCCGACAAAAAAGTTAACTTGTAATAAATGGCTGTCTGAATGAAAGATATTCTACAATTTGATCTGGGTAAGAACGCTGAAATTGATTCTATTACGCCAGAGGGAAGGTACTTACTGAGATATACAAAGGCGAATGGCAGTATCAATATGATTGCATGGTCTGAAACAGGCATAAATGAAAGCCTTGAATCTGATTCAATTGGTCAAAAAATAGTTTCTAAATTACAGGCAGAGTTAAAGCGCCGGAGACTGATGTCCGGTAACTCATAATCTAAATTTCAACAGCAATTTTCAAATAGTAGTTTCCGGTGATTTTACGGGTTGAGTTTTAAGCTTACTAAATCAAAAAGAACTCTAGAAATTCTTCGCCATTATTATCTTTCACCAACTGAATATCATCTCCAATTTCGTACATATAAGTGTATATCCCGTCGTCTTTGATATGTAGAAATCTACCTGGTTTGTTTATTGAAACAGGGTATTTTGAATACCATTTTTCAAAGTGATTTTTTGCCTCAATTTGTTCAGCAGGAATTGTATCAAGATTGATCACCCGATTAGTATCATCAAACAGGTGATCCAGCGTTAAAACCCTTTCCTTTTTTACCTCATTTTTGTTTTGACTTAATGTGCGATAATTTGGTGCTTCTATCCTGGTTAAATAGCTTGCATGCACTGGTAAATCCTTATTAATTTCCTGGACAAAATAAACGGCTATAGCCACGTTCTCCCAAGGCTGAGAGTTCTTCTCCAAATGAGTTATCACGGCAAACAAACTTAGCGCATCTGAATCCAATAAATAACTAAGCATTTCATTGACTGAAGAAGGGATAAAACCTATTTTCTTGCCTTGTAAATGTAGTGCGATGGCGCAGTCGTCGTATTCATTTTCCGGCTCTCTTACAAGTTCCAATAAATCACCTTCTTTCATACTGTCCAGCAACTTCATTCCTTCGTAATGGCGAAAGCCAGCTACGAAGCATTTCAGCAAGTATATTTTCCTGAAATCCTTTGTTATGGAAACCGGTAGTTTGCCAATGGCAATAGAAGCAATTAATTGTTTTAAAAAGCCGGAACGGTTCACAAGATCATTCAAAAGTTTTACATATAAAAGCTGTAACGAAGTGCCATATCATCGCCTTCATCTAAGTATTTCAAAATCTCTCCTACTTTTCTTGCACACTCGATTGTAATTGGGAGTCGCCTATCGAATTGAGTATTATTCCAATTCATTTTAGTTAGGGCTAGTATTTCGTCACAAATTAAATTAGGCGATTCGTCGTATTCATACAATCTAACTTCTACGGGATTTGGAATATATTTACCAGTATAAGTTTCAAAATATGGAACAGAACCTCTCGTATATAATAGATGATGTTTATCGCTAAAACTTAGTTGGGTTCCTCTTAATGGAGGATAAGAATTTTCACGATAAAGCCTAAAATCGGAATCTATTATTGTCACTAAATCTACCTGATGAATAAAGTATTTTTTTGCTGCTTGCTTAAATCCTTCAATCTCTTCTTCATTAAAATTTGAAGTCTTATGCAATACAAGTCTTTTCGGTGTTTGTTTTACTGCATCATGATATTCTTTCAAGGATAAATCTAGTAAATTAAAAGCTTGTTCACCTTTCAAGTGAGGAGTATTATCATACTTTGGTTTTACTATTTCTTCTCCTCGTAAAATAACACCCTTACCTAATTCATTAAAAATTTGCGCTATACTTGTTTGTGTCGTTTTTTTATCACGGCTTTTATAAAAACTTATGCCGGCATAACAAGTTGTTTCAGACATATCTTTTCTTATCAAAGCCCAAGGTGTACCTGAAGATTTATAATATAAAGCAGTGAAAAAATTCCATGCTATTGTAGCAGGATCTTGCATTTCTGCTGTAGGGTTTGCAATTCTGTCTCTGACAATTTGAATTGGAATATTATATTGCATTGCCTTCGCCTTTAAATAGCGGCGAAAGTTCTTTTCCTTTTCGCTAACTTCTTCATCAATTTCTTCCTTTGGTGTTATCAGTTCCTCATCAGTTTGTGGTACGAATGTGGCCTCTACAAGATGCTTAACTAAATCTTCTGTTATTACGCAAAGAATTACATCTGGATTCTTATTTTTAGCTAAGTATTTAATTTCAGATAAATACAGTTCAGCTACAAGCTGAATTACCACTTCCAGACTATCATTTTTCTTAAGGATATCATCAATATCAGAATTATTAATTTTTCTTAAGTATGTATCATCAAAAGTTACTTCACTTTTGAATCCAATATTCTTATTAAAGCCGCAAAATCCTGGAAAAAGATTTGTAATAATTCGTTTGCCTTTTTTTCCTTGTTTCCCTTCAATTTCATACTTACAGGACTTAACCCAATTCGCAACTAAATCGACACTTTCGCTTTTACCAACCATTCCTAAAACAATTTTTTCGGGTCTCACATTATCAATGTCAAATGGATTATATGCAGTTATACCTCCTTTGGGACAAACATGTTGATTTGATCCGAACTGTAAAGAAGGCTCTTCTATATATCTTAGTTTTATCAATCGAATAGTGATTTTGATAGTTCGTTATCTGCTTTTAAGTTAATTTCAAGTTCGTTAGTTGCAACAAATTCTTTAGGAGGAAGCCATTTGGAATCATCCATTTTAGGAATAAAACTTAGTGGCAATAACCTGTTGATTTTTATAAAGGGATATTTATCGGTGAATAGATCTTGGTAAGCTAGATAATATCCAAAAAAACGAAATTGATAATACACCGTGTTATTGTTTTCCTGGCGTTTCAAACCGGATAAATAGCCTTCTTCAAATCTAGTAGGCTGAAATCCTCCGGGATTTGAAAAACTCCATGTTGGATTTATAACCAAAAACCAATCGTTTCCCATAAGTTCAAAGGAAGGCCTGAAGGCCATACTTCTAAAACAAATAACGTGTCCTTCCTTTTTATTTATCATTTTGAAAATAGCTGTTTTGGTAGACTCATTCTTCCCTTTCCACCGCACTTTTTTTTCGCCCGGGTTTGCCTTGCTATTTCTAAAACGCATCAACCCTTTCTTACCTATCCATTCCATATTCCTTGTCTTACACTTTTCTATCAAATGCTGTCTAAGTAGGTTTTTGAAATTTCTTTGGTAAACTTCACTTGAGGAGTAATATTCTAAAGGATTTATTTCGGTTATCGTTCCCTTATCCACAAATTGCATTAAAGGGTCTTTAGGATCGAACAAATCTCTTAAAGTTAAGAGCTGATTTTCTCTGAGAATAAAATCCTGCAAATAGACTTCTTTTGTTATCATCGCATTCCTTAATAATTCATCAGTTCTAAAACTATTTTTTCTTCTTAGTCCTTTTCCAATTCTCCACTGATTTATATTTTCTTTAATTATTTCTTCGTCAAGATTAAGTTCAGCAACATACATTTTGTCCGGAAAACTTATGGGCAAGAAATTTAGATGGAGATTTTCGGGTTCGTTTTTTAAAAAACCTGATTGAAACTTTTTATTCCTTGATTCAATTTGAACATCAGAAAATTCGTGTTCACATAATCTGGCAATGTGTTCAAGTTTTTCTAAAGATTGGATGTATGTAATTCTATTCCGAAGGTCGCTAATATCAATAATGTGAGTATCAATATTAAAGTCTAAACCTTCAGGAGTATTTTCCTTAATAATTTTCTCAGAATACCTATCTTCTTTTTGGGTCAAAATATATACGTATAGTGTTTCATATTTTGACTGAAGGTTATTTTCTCCAAATTTCCTCAAAGTGGTTTTAATCTTTTCAAGTCCTGCAGTAGAAGTAACCTGAAAAGCAACCTTATTCTCGTCATCAATTAAATCTACAGATGGATAATTCTTTTTGTGAAGTGCATTCGCATTTTGTAGTTTAATATCAAATACGGCATTTAGAATTGGTATCAATGCATTTTCTGAATGAATGTTTATATCATAAAGATTCATTTCATTGTACGACTTTACTTCCTCTACAAATCTTGCAAGGTATTTAGCAATTTTATCTATGTGATCTTTTCGGTTCATTTATTATTTTGCTTTCTTTTTCTTTTCCTTCACAAATAGCCCAGCCGTGTATTTATCATACAACTCAAAGAGAAATTCTATCCGTTTAGCTTCATTTATAAATGATTGACTGCGGTAACATAAATCAACAGCTTTATCCAAAGTTTGATGAGCCTTTAATAAAACGGCTGGCATTGTGTTTGGATCATATAAGTCAGCTAGACTACAATTATCAAAACTCTCTCTAACTTTTAATATTTCTATCGCAGCTTCTTCGACCGTTTTTAGTTGCTTATCGCTGGGATTTTCCGGCCAAGGAAAATTATTGTAGACAATAGAATTAGAATAGCTATAATCACTTTTCATTCGCCCACAAACATATCTCATCCATGTCATGTGCATATTTGATGTTAGGATACCAAAATGCCAAAAATTTGCATCTGGAATCATTTGAAGTTTATTGCTGGCTATTGCTTCGTCAGTTAAGAAACCAATTGGGATATATCTCCTTCGTTCTGAAGAAACCTCGGGAATTGCAATAAAACTTTTAGGATTTAATATATCTCGAAATTGTGTTGGTCGATCTGCTAGCTTTCTTGCACCAATATCTGTACTTTTCAGTCGGGTTTCTTTAACTAGCGCAACTCTTTCCATAACGTGTTTCAAGGCTCTTAACTCACCTGGATTTGCTCCAATTAACCAGAGGCACCAACGCTCTTTTCCCTGAATAAATTCTTGTCCACCGATAAATCTTTTAAAATATTTTGACGCTGTCGGCTCTTCGTTTATAAAAGCTTTTTTCTCTTCGGGAGTAAAGATTAAGTGTCCGCCATCAACAGGCTTATTTCCCCAAATCATCTGAGGAACCGGGCAAATTGGTTTGCTTACCCTTGTTATTAAAATGTCTTTTGCATCCACTAAATATGGATTAATATTCTTTGCTTTTACCTCGTGTGGTTCTGCGTTTATGTTGTCGTACTCATAAATAAGTTTTTCCCCAATATCAAAATTCCCAAATCCAACAATCACACAATGAACGGCAGCCTTGCCTTTTGCTTCATTAGTCCATCGAAATGTCCGATGTGCAAAATGTATTTTAATATGATATCTATTAAATAATTCATTCCAGAGTATAGCTACCTGCTCACCTTGTGATATTGAATTTGTACTAACAAAGGCTGTTACGGTTTTAGGTAAATCTTTTTCCTCAATAGAATTAACCTGCTTCATATATTGGGATGCCTTTAAATACCAACATGTAACGTAGTCCAATAATCCTGCTCCTTTTACTCCAAGGAAAACTTCATCTGTATCCTTTCTTTGCTCATCATTCTGCCATGTCTTACCAATGAAAGGTGGATTACCTAAAATGTAATGATACCTAGCTTGTTCCTTTTCCCAAGGCATCGGGTCAATCAAGCTTTGCCAATCTGTTCGTAAAGCATTGCCATGTACGATAGTTGCACTTTTCTTTAACGGAATGCGTTTGTAGTATTCACCAAAATTTAAACTTGCTTGCTCATTCATCTGGTGATCCATCAACCACATAGCCACCTGCGCAATCTGGCTGGGAAATTCTTCATATTCAATCCCGTAAAACCTATCGACATCCACTAAAAAATAATCATTCACACTTGTGATCTGTTGACCTTTCAATAAGGCTTTCACAATTTCCAGTTCAAGCAATCTTAATTCTCTATAGGCAATGATTAAGAAGTTACCGCATCCACATGTAGGATCTAAAAACCGAAGCTTGCTAATTTTATCATGCAGCTTTTTCAGTTTGTTTTTATCATTCTTAATCTTTCCAAACTCTTCATTCAAATCATCTAAGAATAAAGGCTTAATAAGTTTCAGGATATTTTTTTCACTGGTATAGTGTGCTCCAAGATTTCGCCTTGCAGTTGCATCCATTACACTTTGAAAAAGTGAGCCAAATATGGCGGGAGAAATTTTGCCCCAGTCAAGCAAACAACAATCCAATAAAATGCGGCGCATTTCACTATCGAAATGTGCCATGGGCAATTGTTCTTCAAACAGCTTTCCGTTCACATAAGGAAAGGCAGCAAGGGCTTCATCAAGATTTTTATACCGCTTATCTTCATGAGTATTTAAAACCTGAAACAACTGTGAAATATGTGCAGCCAGGTCGCTGCCATCTTCATTGGTTTTAAGTTCAAAGTATTCACTTAAAATTCCTTTTTCAAAAATGCTGGTATCATCAGCAAACAAACAAAACAGCAATCTTACCAGATATAATTCGAGGTGATGCCCATCATAACCAATTGCCTTTAATTTATCATGCAGCTTGCCCATTAATTCTGCAGCTTCAATATTTACTGGGTCTTGTTCTTTGTATGTTCTTTTTTGATAGCCAGCGATAAAACTAAATAGGTGAACGTTGTTTACAAAGTCAGATAATTTAAACTCGTGCTGTTGGTGCTCTTCTAAATCGTAAAGGCGAAAGCGCTCAAAATCGCTTACAAGTATATAGCGGGGAAGTTCCTTTTCCTTAAGTCCGGGGAAATAATCTTTTGCCTGCTGGTAAGCCCTATCAAGGTCTTTCCCACGGCTCTTATGTTCGACCAGAATTACCCCTTTCCATAGTAGGTCAATAAATCCGGTTTTCTGGTCAATTTTTTTTACCTGTTGTTCAAAAGTTGCTACCCTTCGGCGGCCAATGCCAAATACATTAAAGAAATCATCCCAAAATGATTTTGCTTCGGCATCTTCGCTTACTTCGTTTTCCCATTCTTTGCTAAAGGCCGTGGCACGGCTTTTAATTTCATTCCAGCTTAAGGGCATATTACTAAAAGAGTTAGTTGTAAATATAGCTTATAAGCGGCAAATTCAACAACTTACGGGGCTTGCCTGAATAAAAAAGGGGGCTATATAAGCCCCTCATCAGCAAATGAATAATACCCCTCACTGGTAACGATGATGTGATCTATCACTTTTATATCAAGATACATTCCAGCAGTTGCAATCTTCTTTGTCAGTTCTTCATCTGCTCTACTTGGTTTAAGGTTGCCAGATGGGTGGTTGTGGGTTAAAATTATATTACAGGCATTTGCTTTTAAAGCCGCTGTAAAAACTAATTTCGGGTCTGCCACAGTTCCGGTTACTCCTCCCGTTGACAACTCATAAATTCCTAAAACCCTTTGAGCCCGGTTCATTAAAACAACTTTAAACTGCTCTACAAATTCAATCTTGTTTTCATCCCAGGTTTGTAATAATAATTGATAACATTCTTTGGAAGATTTTACCAATGGCCTTTCAGAAGGTTTTACTTTGTTTTTGTAAACCAATTCAACTTCTGACACCATGTTTAATGTTGATACATTCATTAGCTGTTCCATAACATTTCATTTTAAAGATTTAAAAATTAATTATGGAACCTCTGCCGCCTTTTGGCGACCAAGGCAATGAAGCAACGGAATAAATAGCGCAGCGGTTTATGCCGGAATTTCATTGCCGCCACGGAGACAAATGGCGAACTTTGTGGGAGAATTAATGAAGAAAAAAAATCTCTTTAGATACTTTATTGCACTAAGTAAAATATGAACAAATAGGCTATGGCAGAAGAATGATGGATGCCCGAAGTCACAACTCACAATTTAGTAAAGGTGAGTTTAAAGTAAAATCTTAATCGTTGAAAATAAGTATGTTACGAAAGTAAATTGCATGAATCCTTAATAATTATACATGCAGGTTAAGATAAATGTATTATATTTGCACTTATGGCACAATTGACAGCATTAAAAAAGCATTTGAAACCGGGTAATGTTTACCGCCGCAATGAATTGGTGCAGTGGTCTAATGCCGTAGACCGTCACCTCGCTGCATTGGTAGATGAGGGTACGCTGCAAAAGGTATCGCCGGGTGTTTACTACTACCCAAAGGAATCTGTATTTGGTAAACTTCCTCCGGAGGAAACAGCGCTTGTCCGTACTTTCTTAAAGGATGGCAGGTTTCTTATGACCTCTCCGAACGCTTATAATAGTTTAGGGGTTGGCACAACGCAGTTGTACAATAAAACAACAGTGTATAACCATAAGCGTCACGGAGAATTTAAGCTTGGTAACCGTACATTCCATTTCCAGATGAAACATCATTTTCCAAATACATTGTCCAAAGAGTTCCTGTTAGTGGACCTGGTAAATAATTTAGATCAACTGGCAGAAGATCCGGATGAAGTATTAAAGAATGTAGCTGCTAAAGTACCATTGATGGACCAAAAGAAATTATCCTATTCAGTGAAGGAGTATGCAAACATAAAAGCAAAAAAAATACTCTCCCCAATGCTTAACGAAAAGTAAAATAATGGCTGCAAATTATTTACACCATCATAAAGAATTCCGGGCATTGTTAAACATTGTTGCGGATGAAAGGAATATAATCCCTGCACTGGTTGAAAAGGACTACTGGATCATGCATGTATTGTATGGATTATCAAAACAAGGTTTTCAATTTGAATTAAAGGGTGGCACATCCTTATCAAAAGGATATAAGATTATTGAGCGTTTTTCTGAAGATATTGATATCCATATAACGCCACCGGCAGAATTTAAGATCAATGAAAATCCGAATAATACGAAGCCGGCAAATATTACAGCAAGGAAGGAGTTCTACAACTGGTTAGCTGCAAATATTAAAATAGATGGAATTGTTGCTGCAGAAAGAGATACTGCATTTGATGATCCTGATTATTA
>JBGSMI010000099.1:0-7258 GCA_041740215.1 Ferruginibacter sp. | reverse complement strand
AAGGATATTCCTCCGATGTAAATTTGTACAATCAATTTTTGGAAGAAGGGATTAATAAATTCAGGCTGGCTTCAAAGCTATAAGACAGTTTTCATTGTTGGGTTTTAAGGGTAATGGCTGCCGTGGTTGGCAGCCATTTTTAAAAAGCAATAAATTTAACAGATACTTAAAAGAATTGAAATGATTACAGAGCGTAAAAATTACGAGTTATTTGGCAAAAAGCTGATTGAGAAATTATTGATTACAGCGCCCTTTAAAGTACCCAGTCCCATGGCTGATGAAGCCTGTTTTTTATATGTGATTGAAGGAGAAATAACGTATCAGTTAGATAAACAGCATGTTAATATTCCTGCAAAGGACGCTGTGTTATTAAAATGTGGCAATTATTTTGGGCAAATTCTGAGTACAGGAAATTCAAAAATGCAAGAGATAATCATTGTTCATTTTCATCCGGAGGTATTAAAAAGGGTGTACTACAGAGAGCTGCCTAAAATCCTTCAACAACCCAAAGAAATGAATGCATCTATCAACCTGGAAAAAATCAATAATGAAATATTAATTCAAAAATATATTGAAGGCTTGTTATTTTATTTTGATAATCCCTCACTTGTTGATGAAGAAATTCTCATTCTTAAATTGAAGGAAATTATCTTATTGCTTAATCAAACTAAAAACGCCCCGGTTATACAGCAAATTCTTTCACAACTATTTTCCCCGGCTACCTTTATATTTAAGCAAACTATTGAAGATAATATCTATACTCATTTATCTTCCGAACAACTTGCCCGTCTAACTAATTTAAGTACTTCTTCCTTTAAAAGAGAGTTTAAGAAAATATACAACGATACGCCATCCAATTATTTTAAAAGCAAAAGACTGGAAAAAGCAGCAGAACTTTTATCTGTTTCCGATAAAAGGATAACTGATATTTCTTTTGACTGTGGTTTCAGCAACTTGGCTCATTTTTCAAAGAGTTTTAACGAATTGTTCCGTCTATCGCCATCCGATTACAGGCTGGCCCAAAAAAGCAAATTATTGAACCAGCAGACAAAATAATCCTTTTTTATACTTGCCATCTTTGCATTAATAATTCAATCTTATTACTTAAAAAATAGACAACATGGCAAATTTAAAATTAGAGAATGTACAAGTATCTTCAAAAACAACGGAGATATTGGAAAACACGAAAAAAGGGTTAGGGTTTATTCCAAACATGTATGCTAAAATGGGTGGCAATACTGCATTGCTGGATGCCTATACTTACGCCTACAAAACATTTAGAGAAAACGCTGGTTTCACACCGGTTGAGCAGGAGGTCATTTTCTTATCTGTGGCTTATGAAAATAACTGCGAATATTGTATGGCTGCCCACAGTTTTGTAGGCGATATGATGACTAAAGTTCCGGCAGAAGTAACCAATGCTATCCGGGAAGGGCAACAAATACCTGATGTAAAGCTCGCTGCTTTATCTAAGTTAACCCGCTTGCTGACAGCCAATCGTGGCAATGTATCACAGGAAGAAATAGATGCGTTTTTAGCCGCTGGTTATTCAGAAACACATGTGTTGGGTATTATAGCTGGAATAGCTGTTAAGACAATGAGTAATTACTCAAACCATAACACCAATCCTGAATTAGATACCGCATTTGCGGGTCGGGCATGGAAGAAATAGTTTAAGAAATAAAGGTAATATTTTAAGCCAATAAGGGATTTTATTCCCTTATTGGTTTTTTATTTTATTTACTTTAAAAGCAATATTTTAAATTCTTTTTCACCATATAAATTTTAAGCGGATAGATAATTTATTTGCTATTTGAAAGGAATACAATTTAAGTTCGTCACTATGGTTAAAACCAGCAACGTAAAATGTCAGTCTTAAAGAACAACACTATCTTGATAACAGCGGTATCTGCCAGGAAAGCAATTGATCTGGTTCACGGTATCAGCACCTGCACCTTGCGTCCCAAGGAATTAGCTAAAGCAGCAGTTTTTTTAGAGCCTGACAAAAAGGAGGTGTTATTTGGCAGATCTACCGATAGCCAAACCAATCTGCCGGATATAAAAATAGTGACGGTGTCATCTGTATTTGAAATGTTTAAAGTTGGAATCAGTGGGTTTAATGAAATCGATATTGAAATATTTACTGCAATAGCTGCTTATAAAACAGAAACTTTCGGGGTTAGAAAGAAAGGGAAAAATAAAGGAAATTGATTTTTTTCCTTGATCTGAAACGGAGACTTTTCTGAAAAAATTGTACTATAGCAAAAGCCGGAAAAGTATTACCTCACATCGTACTAAAAGTTTTTTAGTCAGTTCGGCACTTTATACAACCGGGAGAATATTACATGCTGACTTTATTGCGAACTATTTTAAATGCCATAATAGGACTGCAGATATTTTTTTAACTGAGTTGTTACAATAGCCCAATGCCTTAATTCGCTTATTAAAATCGATTTTAGTGGAGTTATTTGACAACCTGGCTTGCTCGGTTTTTGCACACAGATAGTGTTAATTGCCGCTATGGAAAAAGGATTATCGGTTTTCATATTTGTTACGTGGCCTATGGTGGCTTTTTTTGTAAGGGAATGCCACATCATTCGTCTGAAATAGAAAATCAAAATATTAAATGTCGGTTTTTAAAAACAAAACAATACTCATTACAGCTGGCCCTACCAGGGAAGCTATAGATCCGGTTCGCTATATTAGTAACCATTCTTCTGGAAAAATGGGGTATGCTATTGCGGAAGCATTTTTAAATCAGGGAGCAAAAGTAATACTGATCAGTGGCCCGGTTAATATTAAATTAAATCACCCTAATTTGAAACTGATCCAGGTCGTCTCAGCTTTTGAAATGTTTGTTGCCTGTAGTTTTCATTTTCCGCATATTGATATTGCAGTATTTGCTGCCGCCGTAGCTGATTATAAGGTTGAAATAGTAGCTGAAGAAAAAATTAAAAAGGCGGGAAATGAACTTTATTTAAAATTAGTTAAGAACATAGATATAGCCTTTGAATTTGGTAAACTTAAAAATCATAAACAACTATCAATAGGTTTTGCACTCGAAACAAATGACGAATTAAAACATGCAGAGGAAAAATTAAACTGCAAAAATTTTGACATGGTTATTCTAAATTCAATGAATGATGCCGGTGCCACATTTGAGTATGATACCAATAAAGTGACCATGATTCATAGAAACTCAATACGCAAAGAATTTCCTGTAAAGAGTAAAACAGAAGTGGCTAAGGATGTAATAAAAGAGATTGCTAATATCCTTATGCAAAAGCAATTTTCATTTCAGCAAGTATCTGGTTTAGCATCTCAATTTCCCACAAGATCATAATTAATAAAATGGTCAATATTTTTAAAGAAGTATTTATTTAAACATCTTAAGTTATTATTTAAGTATTTGCTTAAATAATAAAATTAGGATTAACTTTGTCAAAAGAGAAAACATTATGAATACTTGTATCCGTCTATATGCCGACCCGGTTCAGATAAAAACCTGTAAAGAAAAAGTAGTAAATACCGCCAATGCGTTTACAACCATGGCGTCAGTGCTGGCTTTGGCCGGTAATGAGGTGCGGCTGAAAATATTGTACCTGTTTGAAGAAGAAAAAGAATTATGCCCCTGCGATTTGAGTGATATACTCGGCATGAGTATCCCCGCTATTTCGCAGCATTTACGCAAAATGAAAGACGGAGGCATTATCAGGGCACGTAAAGAAGGGCAAACTATTTTTTATTCACTAAAGCCGGAACATTTAAAAATGCTTCGTTCTCTGTTTAAATATGTAAATGAATTGAATGCGAAAATGGAATTAGTATGATTACGCTAATCAGCATCACCAATATTAAATCATTTTACTTGCACAGCAATTACTGAAAAGTAATTGGCAGGATGTTATTAATTGTTTCAAAAAAGAAAATTATATGAACACTACTAAAAAACCATCAAAGAAGGGACTCTACGCAGTCATCGCAGGCACTGTGGTAGCAGCATTATGTTGCGCCACTCCAATCCTCGTCATTACCTTGGGAGCTATTGGCTTAAGCACTTTTACGCCTTATCTGGATTATGTATTAATGCAGACGCTAATTATATTAATCATTATTGCCTGGATTTCTTATACCCGTTATAAACAGTCTTGCGCTCAATGCGAAATTGAAAATAAACAAATTCAATAATCATTATTCAAAAAATGTATAGCATGAATAATCAAAACCCTTCTTCAAAAACAGAAAAATCACCTAAAGGAATTATTGGAGCCGGGTTACTAACCGCTATCGCAGCTTCATTATGCTGCATTACCCCAGTTTTGGCGTTGTTCAGCGGCGCAACAGGTATTGCTTCCACTTTCTCGTGGATGGAGCATTACCGGCCTTACCTGATCGGCCTTACAATTGCGGTGCTGGCATTCGCCTGGTATCAAAAGTTAATCCCGATAGCTATCGGGACTAAGAAAGCGGAAATAGATTGCGCCTGCGAACTGGATGAGAAACCATCTTTCTGGCAAAGCAAAAGTTTTCTCGGCATCGTAACGGTATTGGCTTTTTTGCTCTTGGCCTTTCCATCCTATTCAAAAATATTTTTTCCAAAAACACCTGCAATGCAGGTAATTATCGTGGATAAAAGCAGCACTCAGCAAGTGAAGCTGAATATCAAAGGCATGACCTGTGAAGCCTGTACAGAAACCATCAACCAGGCATTGTCCAAACTACCCGGTGTATTGGAATATAAAACTGAATTTAAAGATGGCAGTAGTACCATAAAATTTGATAATTCAAAAACCAGCGAACAGGTTATTACTAAAGCTGTAAATGAAACAGGATATGAAGTAAGCGGTACAGAACCTGTTCAATAATCAATAAAAACTATTAAGATGAATTTTTTAAAAAAGATATTAAGCCCCGAAGCAGGAAACAATAACGGGCATTCTGTAAAGGAAGAAAATATTTCACTTGACATTAGCGGCATGACCTGCGACCATTGTGCAGTAAGTATTGAACGTTTGCTTGAAAAACAGAATGGCATCCTTTCAAAAAAAGTAGGTTATGCAAATGGTAAAGGAGAAATTGCTTTTAACCCTTCCCAAATTTCTAAAGAAGAAATTATACAATCCATCAATCAAACATCCAGTTACCAGGCTAAAGAAACAAACAACAGCAATAGTAATTTAATTACTCAGCACTTTGATTTAATTATCATAGGTGGTGGTTCCGCCGCATTTTCAGCAGCCATTAAAGCCAATGAGCTGGGCTTAACTACACTGATGGTAAATGCAGGTTTGGATTTTGGCGGCACTTGTGTAAATGTTGGCTGTGTGCCTTCCAAAACAATTATCCGTGCTGCTGAAACGGCTTACCATGCTTCACATTCTAATTTTGCAGGTATAAAACCCAAAGGTGTTGATATTGATTTTGCACAGGTGATAAAAGATAAAAAGCAATTGGTGAAAACCCTGCAACAAAAAAAATACATGGATGTGGTGAGTGATTTTGAAAATCTAAAAATGATTACCGGTTGGGCTGAGTTTGTGGATGATAAAACCATTTTAGTAAATGGCAAAGATGAATATACTGCTATAAAATTTATCATCGCTACCGGCGCCACTACCAATGTACCCGATATCGAAGGGCTGAAAGATATTGGTTACCTCACCAATATATCTTTATTCGATTTGGAAGAACTACCCCAAAGCATTATCATCATGGGTGCAGGATATATTGGTTTGGAAATTGCAATGGCTTATAACCGCCTGGGCACAAAAGTCCGCATTATTGAATTTACCGACCGGGTGCTGCGGACCCAAACACCCGACATCAGCGAAGAAATAGAAATGCACATGAGGAAAGAAGGCATCGAAACATTGCCCAACTTCCGTGCAGTTAAATTTGAGAAATCGGGTAACGATACAATTATTCATTGCAAATGCCCTGATGGTTCATTCACCAAATTAATTGAACCGGGAAAGATTGTTGTTGCATCAGGAACAAAACCTAACACAAAAAAATTGGGATTGGATAAAATAGGTTTGCAATTAACCAACAGTGGGCATATACAGGTAAATGAATTAATGGAAACAAACCTGCAAAATATTTATGCCGTTGGTGATGTTGTCAATACACCTTCATTTGTTTACACCGCAGCTTACGAGGGAAAGATTGCTGTAGAAAATGCTTTCACCGGAAGTGAAAATAAAACAGATTTTACTTCTTTACCCTGGGTGGTTTTTACTGATCCACAAATAACAGGTGCCGGATTAGATGAAGCACAGGCAGCAGCACAAAATATTCCTTTTGAAGTATCCAAACTTACATTGGATAATGTTCCCCGTTCATTGGCCGCCAATGATACGAGAGGTTTTATCAAACTCATCCGTAATCCGGAAACAGATAAATTAATTGGTGCAAGAATTGTTGCACCAGAAGGTGGGGAATTGATTATGGAATTGAGCTTAGCGATAAAATATGGCATTACCGTAACTGATTTAGCTCAAAGTTTTCATCCCTACCTCACATTGGGCGAAAGCATAAAATTAGCAGCCCTCACTTTTGGTAAAGATGTGTCGAAGCTGAGTTGTTGTGCAAGCTGACGAAGAGAATATATAATATTCTGATTTTAATGGAAAAATTTGATAACGGTACTTTTATCAGTAAAATGAATGGTATTCGTCTTATTAATAACGATTGCTGTGTGTATAGTACTTATGGCTCTGTGAAATGCCCATCCATGCAACAAGAAAGTAACTGTTGCTGAATTTTAAATAGTCTCTGAAAGAAATTTTACAATACTATAGTTCTCAATATTTTATAAAAATATTTAGCGTTGAATGTTTTTTGGAATTTTACGATTTATTATAATAATATATATATAATAAATTGACTGTCAGATATTTAAAAAATTATTAGCTTTATGGAGTAAAATTATTCAACCAATCTCCCGTTTATGCGAAAAACATTCGACCTCCAATATGAATTAGGTGCCCGTCCGATTGAGGAAATAAAAATTAACCTCAAATCAAGGCACGAACTTCCCCCCGTGTTACTTTGCCTTCAAAGCATTTACTGCAACAAAGAAGTGAATGAGAAAATTTTTAAAGTGATGTGGGATAAACTTTGCGCAGGAAAAAAGAAAACCGGTCGTCCGGGATTGAACCTTTGGCAAATACTGGTTTTAGGCATTGTACGTTTATGCCAGGATTTGGATTACGACATGCTCCATGATCAGGTAAACAATCACCGGGCATTACGTGAA
>JBGSMI010000071.1:0-40140 GCA_041740215.1 Ferruginibacter sp. | reverse complement strand
CCGGACTTTAATGCATAATCTTTATTCTGGCCCACAAGGCTGCCTTGTACATTATAACTAAAATCAATTGTTTCAAGGCCACCGCCGGAAGGACCCATTCCTGCAACCGGGTGTACATAGTTGGGGTCAAGTTTCTTTGTTTTTAGACGTCCCATATCATCGAACTGATAGGCGGCTATGGTTCGGGCGGCATTGGTTCCAAAAGTTTTATCTACACTTGTTACCCTGCCGATTTTATCAAACAGGTATTTACTGCGGATGGCATAATTATTCAGTTCGCCACCGGGCATTGCGTGACGGCTATAACTTGCCAGCAGGCGGCCATCCCAGCCGTACTGGCTGGTGCTGATATCGTAGCCCAGTTTTATATTCTGATCAATGGATTGTATTGCATTTCCATCCTCATCATAATAAACGGTGCTTGCCAAAAAGGTGGTGCTGCCCAATATGCGGGTAAGGCTGCCCGTGGGCATGCCGGTAAAGCGGGATTTAAAGCATGTGTAGCAATACTATAAATCCTTTACACTTAATACTTTTGCCTCCGTGGTTGGTATATCCCCATCATTAAAAAAGCCACCTACAGAGGAAACCCATTTGTAGGTAGTTATGGATTGGATGGTTATCAAATATCAACATTAAAGAAAGTAAAATGATTTAGTAACTTTACTAAAATTGATGGATATGGATACTACCTTATTAAATAGAATAACCATGAATCCGGCAGTGCTATCGGGAAAAGCTGTGGTAAGGGGAATGCGTATTTCAGTTGAGCAGGTAATAAAAATGTTGGCCAGGGGAATTAGCCATACAGATATCATTGAAGAGTACCCGTTTTTGGATGAAAATGATATAAAAGCCTGCCTTGTGTATGCCGTAAAAAAAAATTTCCAATGAAGAAGAGTTGGCTGCATGAGTTATTATAAGTTTATAATAGATGTTGGCGTCGGAAAAATCATTGAAGACTGGCTGTAGAAAAACGGATATGAAGTTATAGCGATAAGAACGGTAAATCCTGAAATGGAGGATATGGATATCATTAAAATGGCCAAAGATGAAGCTGCTTACATTATAACAATGGACAAGAATTTTGGAGAATTGGTATTTAAAACAAGCATAGTCATAAAGGCGTGCTATTATTAAGATTAGAAGATGCGGTAGCCGAAGAAAAGCTTGCCGCTATTCAAAATATAATTCCATATTTTTTGAATGGGATAAAAGAAAAATTTGCAGTAGATCAAAATGGAAGATTGAGGATTAGAAATTTGTTGACTGAATAGAAAAATAGAGTTGGAAATTTAGCAACGCGAAGATCATACAAATTACCACTGTTGAACGGAGCGTCGCCACTGAAGATGCCTTATGCACTTAGCTTGATTCAAAATAAAAAAAATGACAGAAACCGCAGAAAATTTTATAGCCAAAAGTACCATCAAAGCCGCTGATTTAGATCATCGCCGGAAAATCAATTTTAATATTGGCAAATACAACGCTAAGGTGCCGGAAGGTAAAGGGCAATTTGCAGATGTACACCTGGCAAGAGAAAGAGCCAAAAACATAAAATGGCGTGCCATTGAAACGCTGGACCAGCAACTGGAACAATTTGAATTGAACTTTACAAAACGGGGAGGTAAGGTTATTTGGGCCGAAACAGCACAACAGGCCATTGATGAGATACTTAAAATATGCGCCGTTAAAAACTGCAAAAAACTGGTGAAGAGCAAGAGCATGGCAACCGAAGAAATTCACCTGAATGATGCGCTTGAAAAAAACGGAATCGAAAGTGTGGAAACAGATTTGGGCGAATACATTCAACAACTGGATGGCGAAGCTCCCTACCATATTGTAACGCCGGCGATGCATAAAAGTAAGGAAGATGTTGCCCGGCTTTTCAATCTAAAATTGGGAACGCCCATCAACTATACTCCCGAACAATTAACGCAGGTAGCCCGACAAATTTTACGGGAGAAATATGTGGAAGCAGAAGTGGGCGTAACCGGAGCAAACTTTATCATCAGCGATATTGGAGCGGTGGCAGTTACCGAAAATGAAGGCAATGCCAGGCTAAGCTGTGCATTCCCTAAAACACATATTGTAATAGTGGGCATCGAAAAAATGATTCCTTCTTTAACTGATCTTGGATTGTTTTGGCCACTTTTATCAACCTTTGGTACTGGCCAAAAAGTAACGGTATACAATACCATCATTGCCGGGCCAAGACAAGCAAATGAAACAGATGGGCCGGAAGAAATGGTTGTGATCTTATTAGACAATGGACGCACCGATATTTTAAAAAATCCAAAGCAACGGGAAAGTCTTTATTGCATTCGGTGTGGCGCCTGTTTAAATGCCTGCCCGGTGTATAAAAACATTGGCGGTCACGCCTATGGAGCTACTTACAGCGGCCCCATCGGTAGTGTGATTACACCCAACCTGCAGGGTATGGAGGACTTCAAACATTTAAGTTATGCATCGTCACTTTGCGGTGCCTGCACAGAAGTTTGTGCGGTAAAAATAAACCTGCATGAGTTGTTGTTAGACAACCGGCATGAGTCGGTAGAAGAAGGACTGACCAGCTTTCCGGAAAAAATGGCCTGGAAAATATGGAAGATGGCCAGCCTGAACAGGGGCATGATGAACATGGGGAATGGCCCGTTAAAAAACAAAGTGGTGAATGGCTTATTTAAAGGCTGGAAACAAAACCGAAGCGATCTGAATTTTAGCCAGAAGACTTTTAATGAAATGTGGAAAGACAGGAACAAGCATTGATTTTTTGTATATTTGAAATAGATGAAGCCGATCACCGAACATAGAAAATTTGAAAGTATTGAAGCATACTTAGCTTTTGAAGAAAAGAGCGAGGTGAGGCATGAATATTATCTTGAAAATTTAATTGAAATGTCTGGCACAACTTATAAACACAATGACCTCGTTTTTTACCTAAGTGCTTTTTTCAGGTTCAATCTACCAAAAAGCAAATATAAAATTTCAAGCGAACAGGTAAAATTGTACATCGCTTCCGAAAACATATTTTTCTATCCAGATGTAATGGTTGCATTACCTGAAGAACAGCAATATTACTCAACGAATCCCATTTTAATAGCTGAAGTATTGAGTGAAAGCACGAGGAATTTTGACATGATCGACAAGTTTATCCAGTATAAAAAGCTTGGGACGCTACAATACTATATCTTAGTAGAGCCCGAAAAACACCTGGTAATCGTCCATAAAAATACACCGGAAACTGGTTGGCAAACGGATACATACACTTCAATAGATGACGTGATTGGCTTGCCCACATTACAAATCAGTTTTGCACTGAAAGATATTTATCAAGCTTAATGCAAGTCCTTTTATACGCACCCGCCAGCTCGCCACGATTACAGTATATCAGCAGGTTTATTTTTGAGGAATTATTGAGGGTTGAGCTTTCATTCACATCCGATATTGGAAATTTCATTAACTATTCCGGCGTAAAAATTAAATACACCAATGAGGCAAATGCAAACGGTGGTTTTATAGTTGGCAATTGCGGGATATTATTTGAAAGTGATATTAAGGAACAGGATACCACTTGCTTTGAAGTAAACAATTACAAAGCATTTTTTAAAACCCCCAATGCTGATTTTCCATTTGATATTTTTGCGACTTCCTTTTATTTACTTACCCGTTACGAAGAATATTTACCACACCAAAAAGACATGTATGGCAGATATGCTCACGAAAATTCATTGGCCTTTAAAGAAATTTTTTTGCAGTTACCCATGGTGAATATTTGGGTGCAGGATTTTGCGATCCAGCTTCAACATAAGTTTCCAGCCTTGCGCTTTTGGCCTTCATCCTTCAGCTTTCTTCCTACATACGATATTGATATGGCTTTTTCCTACAAGCACAAGGGCATGCTAAGAAATGTCGGTAGCTTTATCAAATCGCCTTCGCTGGAAAGAATAAAAGTATTGGCCGGATTAAAGCAGGATCCGTTTGATTGCTTTGCGTGGCTAAATCAATTACATGACGATTATCAACTACAGCCTGTTTACTTTTTTTTAATGGCCGAAAAAAATGGGGTGTATGATAAGAATATTTTGCCGCACAAAAAACCGATGCAAAAACTGATTCAGGATCATTCAAAAAAATATACCATCGGCATTCATCCTTCCTGGCAAAGCGGCGATCAAAAGAGTTTATTGAAACAGGAAAAAGACCTTTTGGAAATGATTTGTCAAAAGCCAGTCATTCATTCAAGACAACATTATATCCGCTTTGAATTACCGGATGGCTATCGGTTACTAATTGACCATGAGATTACGGACGATTACTCCATGGGTTATGGTAGCATCAACGGTTTCAGGGCATCTGTTGCCACTTCGTTTAATTGGTACGATGTGCAAAATAATGAACCTACCCAACTGCGGATTCATCCATTTTGTTTTATGGAGGCCAACTCGTTTTACGAACAGAAAATAACTGCAGACGAAACCTATGATGAAATGAACCATTATTATTCAGTATGCAAAGCTGTGGGAGGACAACTGGTTATCATTTGGCACAACAATTTTCTGGGAACCGATCCACAATTTGAGGAATGGAGAAATATTTATCAACGATTTGTTGTACACGTTAGCCAACAAGAAAAAGCTTTATGAAAGAATCAATAGAATTACCGAATACCAGCAACATTTTAACATAATAAAGCGCCGATCCTACCCACAGTATTTTATCTTTATGAAAATTGAATGGTATGAAAATTTCAAAAATAATAGGAATTAGTCTGACAGTGTTAGCTGTAGCAGGAGTAGCTGTTTATGTTGCAAAAAAGATGAAAAGAAAAAATATGCTGAACCAAATAGCAGACGAAGGCTACGAAACGGCGCATGATATTTTATTTCCAGGCAAATCGTTTGAAACGGATAAACTTCAATATGGCCCGGTAATTCCCGCTTAATCTCCTTACTTACTATTGGTCAGGTTCAGTAATAATAACCCGGCTATTTCGCTTGATACTGTAATTGACCAAAAAAACGCCTGTCAGTGTCACAATAGCGCCCCATAAAATATTCATCGTTAATTTCTCATCTACCAATATTGCTGCGGTAACCATTGCAACCAATGGATTAATGTAAGCATACAATGATGAAATAGCAGCCGGTAGCTTTTTCATTGAATAAACAAAGGCGATAAAACTAATTATGGAGCCGAAAGCAACCAGATACCCGATGGCAAGCCAGACCCGTAGAGATATCTGCTCAAGTGGTACAGGAGCTTGAACAGTTAGTGAAATGATGAAAAGAACAAAGGAACTGATAAACATTTGCCAACCGATAGCATAATAAGGATTGAGAGCCATTTTATTCCGGGCAATAAACATTGTTCCTCCGCTCCATGAAAGCATTGCCAGAGTAGACAAAACCACGCCAAACAAAAATCCCCCCGGGTGATGTTCGAAAATGTTTTCGTAAAAAACAATGGCAATTCCTGCAACCCCCAGCAACAACCCCGCCACCGTAAGTGTGTTTAGATTTCGTTGTTTAAAAAAAATCCGCTCAGTAATTACAACACTAAAGGGATATAGTGCACCAATCAAGGCGCTTAAACCGGTAGGTATGTATTTTAAACTCCATGTACTTAAGCCATTGGCCATTACAAACATTAGTAAACTTAATATGAACAGCCAACCAAATTGTTTTAAAGTTGGCAGGGGCAGTTTTTTATACCCAATAAAGAAAATAAGAAAACAGCAACCTCCTGCAAACTGACGGATGGAGGCCATTTGAAAGGGTGGCAAATTTTCGGAAACGGCAACTTTACTGGATACCCATGTAGTGCCCCACAAAATACTAGTAGTTGCCAAAGCAAGATATCCCCCGGTTTTACCTTTAGGCAAATTGTTGCTGCTGATCATCAAAAAAATATTCCGTTAATGTTTAAAATGACGAAGGCCGGTAATAACCATGGCGAGGTTGTTTTCTTTGCAATAAGCAATTGAATCATTGTCACGAATCGACCCGCCGGGTTGAATAAATGAGGTGATTCCTTCTGCATGAGCAATTTTCACACAATCATCAAAAGGAAAAAAGGCATCACTTGCCAAAACTGCACCATCCAAATCAAAACTAAATTGCTTTGCCTTTTCTATCGACTGCCGCAATGAATCTATACGGGAGGTTTGACCACAACCCTTTCCAATTAATTGCTTGTTTTTTACGAGTGCGATTGAATTACTTTTAAGATGTTTGGCCACCAAATTGGCAAATACCAGGTCGTCTTTTTCCGGGCCATTGGCTTCTCTGCCACCAGCTTCTTTCCAATCTGTGTAATTGCCAACATCATTTTGTTGAGTAAGCGTTCCGTTCAACACACTCCTGAACTGGTGGGTCGAAGTAAGTTTGGCTTTTTGCACCAGCAGAATGCGATTTTTCTTTGTTTGTAAAATAGCCAGCGCACCGGCATCAAAAGCCGGAGCAATCAATACTTCAAAAAATATATGGTTGATGGCTTCTGCCGTTTCTCTATCAATGAGTGCGTTAGAAATAAGTATGCCACCGAAAGCACTTTCCGGATCTCCGGCCAGTGCTGCATCCCAAGCTTCCTTCACCGTTGGCCTGGAGGCTATTCCGCATGGGTTGGTATGTTTGATAATCGCAAATACCGCTGCCAAATCTTCTCCAAAAGAATGGGCTTTTGAATCTTTATCATTTGAATGACTTGCAAATTCGCTAATAAGTTGTACCGCTGCATCTACATCTACCAAATTGTTGTAGGAAAGTTCCTTGCCGTGAAGTTTATCAAAAATCTCATTCTGATTACCATAAAAAATACCCTGCTGGTGAGGGTTTTCACCATACCGCAACACAGTTTTATCTTTATCAAAAGGATTTGCAAATTCAGTTTGGTTAAAGTAATTAGAAATTGCAAGGTCGTAACCTGTACAGACATCAAAAGCTTTGATGGCAAATATGCGGCGTTGTTCCAAACTTGTTTCCCCACTTTGATCCTTTAAAATTTGCTCCAGCAAAGCATAGTCTTTTTTAGCAGCAATTACCACTACATCTTTGTGATTTTTAGCAGCACCTCGTATCATCGACGGACCGCCGATGTCAATTTTTTCTACGATCAGCGTTTCATCGGTAGTTGACTTTACCGTTTCTTCAAACGGATATAAATCTACAATCACCAGATCCAGTTCCGGAATATTGTATTGTTTCATTTCTGCCACATGCTGTACATCATCCCGCTTTCCTAAAATACCGCCAAATATAGAAGGATGCAAAGTTTTAACCCTTCCACCTAATATTGATGGATAAGTAGTGAGCGACTCAACAGGCACACAGGGAACATTTAAATCTTCAATAAATTTTTGTGTACCACCTGTGGAGTAAATCGTTACACCTAGTTGGTGTAATTCTTTTACAATATTTTCCAAACCATCTTTATAAAAAACGGAAATGAGTGCTGCGTTGATTTTTTTTTGCATGATTATGGTTGAATGTTAATAGTTGATAGTTAAAAGTCTATTTGAAATTAAGTGTAAAAAAAATGGCAGCAGTTTCATTGTAAGTTGTTTAGCAGCCCGGTCAATTTGATTGATCCCAGCTATAAACTGTAAACAATAAACCATAAACTGCTTTATTGACTCACATCTGCAACAAATGCACCCTTTTCAGGAACTGAATAAGAGCGCAAATGTAATTCTTCGCAGTCTTTTTGCCATTTATCAATTTTCCACAAACTGTTAGACGCATCAAAAACATACCGGCCACAGTTGAAAATTCCAGCCAGACTGGCGATTTGCAGCCGTGGGCTTTTTGAAATAATGATGATATCTACATCAATTTTTTGTTGAACCGGCTCAAGATGAATTGGCTGATCAATTACAGCAACCCGCAGGCTACCAAACTGGTGAAAGAAATGGCGCTTATAAATACCAGCCATTGAATCTACCCGATTGTTTAATTGCAATGCTATCCGGCCTGGTTTTAAATGAAAATTTTGTAGTACTCCGTCAACCAACATTATACTGTCACCTAAAAACTGGTAATCGTTGCCGTTTACAAAATCAATGGCCTGGTGTTGCTGTACATTGTAAACAATCAGTTTTTGCTGTTTTTTTATTTGCCAGTTTCCATAAGCGTGCAACAGCGTGAAGCAAAATAAACAGTACAATGCCAGCTTAAATGCCGTTTTATTTTTATTCAGCAACCAAACAGCCATGCCAACTACTATTGCATATAAGAGCCAGGTAGTAAGTATGGTTGCGGGAATCCGATCCCAAACCGCATGTGGAAGCTGGCTAAACCATAGTATCGTCTTATTCATTATCATAACAAGCCAACCAATTATTTTTCCAAGATATCCAAAAAAAGGAATCCATGAAAAAGCTACCAAAGCAATTTCACCGAAAAGTATAATGCTGGACAAGGGCACGGCAATCATATTAGTAAAAAGAAATAAATTGGGAAATTGGTGAAAGTAATAAATACAGATTGGGAATGTAAGCAACTGCGCTGCCAAAGAGATGGCCATTAGTTTCCAAATTTTATCCAACCACTTATTTTTAACATAGAACCAATTGTAGATTGGCTTTTGAAAAACAATGATACCGACTACAGCCAAATACGACAGTTGAAACCCAACATCCCATAAATAATATGGATTGTAGCAAAGCATTACAAAGGCGGATGCAGCTAACGAATTGTAAATGGAAGAACGCTTTGCAAAATTTTTTCCAATTGCAATAAAAGTGAACATCACTGCCGACCGAACGACTGATGCAGCAGCTCCGGTCAGTAATGAGAAAAGCCAAAGACAACTTAATATCAATATAACCTGTAGCAAGTTTGATTTTTTGACGTACGGAATTCGGGCAAATAACCAAACGAGCATTACATAAATTAATCCGAGGTGCATACCCGAAATGGCGATGATGTGTACTACGCCTGTATTGCTGTATGCCTGCACCAGGTCTTTATCCAAATCGTTGGTATAACCGATCAGTAAAGCTTCTGCAATGCCAAGTTCATCTTTACCAGCCGGGATATTTTTTCTAAGGATGGCTAAAATATTTTCTCTGGTTGTAAAAATAAATTGTCTGAACCAGTGTGGATTTTTATCCTCCAGCTTTACCCAATCTTTATCTTTTAAAAAGACGTTGTGAAAAACAGATTGAAAGGAAGCGTAACGCTCGTAATCAAATGCGCCAGGATTACCCGAATTTTTAATGCGTTGCAAATTTTTATTGAGCAAAATTTTATCGCCATATTTCAATGCGGGCATCATTGAATTCTTAGAGAAATACAGTAAAATTTTTCCTTTACTGGCGATGATTGAATCATTGTGAATCACTGCCTCTACATCTCCATCTGCTTTAAAGGATTTTGTTTTTTCAATCAAGGGCTCATTGATCTTCACCACCAAATAATCGCTGTCGTGATAGTATTGACAAAACCAGTCGTTGGAATGCCGGACATCTTTTTGCCAGGTAAGTAGCAACCCAAAACATAGCACTATTAAATGTAAAATGATAGCCTGAAGGTGTCGGAGTTTGTACCGGGCGGCGATGGGTAGTAGCCACAATAATAAATTGGCAATGGAAAAACTGATGATGCCGACAATACAAACCGGGAGTGGAATTTTAAGATACCATTGCAAGAGAATACCCGCTACCAGCGGGATCAGCAACCTGGTGAAGGGAGCTATTTTCCATATTGGCACATCAATTCTTTTTGACATACCCTAATATACATATAAAAAAATGGAATAAAATAGACTACTGAAGAATTTGCAAATCCAATTCAAATCCGGGTAGTATGGTTTCGCCAGATAGTTTATTTTGAAACCCTTTTACAATTTCTATGCTGCCATTATTACGGTAAATAATGACCTCCTTTTTTTCAGGGTTGATCAACCAGGCAAGTTCACATCCGTTTTCAATCCATTTGAGCATTTTACTTTTAAGCTGGTTGATGCTATCCGAATTACTTTTAAGTTCAATTATAAAATTTGGACAAACCGGAGCAGATTTCTTTTTATCACTGTCATTCAGTTTACTTGCTCTATCCAGGCTTACCCAAGATGCATCAGGAGAAAATACCGCCTTATCGGGAAGTGTAAAACCGGTAGATGAATCGAAGACTTTACCAGATTTTACTTGCCGGTTCCAAATATTCAGATCAGTAATGATGTCTGCATTAAAATTGCCGGTTTCAAAACTGGTTGGTGCCATAATATAGATTTGACCTTTATTATCTCTTTCAATTCGCAAGTCCCTATTTTGAGTACAAAAATGAAAAAACTCATCTTCAGACATATCATCTGATAATATGCCGTTTACTTCAAGATTAATATTTTCAATTGTTACCTTCATTTATTAAATGTACAAATTTTTATCTATCCAACTGTTTACCTTGATCCTTATTCAATTGCTGAAAATATTGGTTCAGCCGGTTTCTGACCCACAGTATACTGAATGTAAACTTCAAATTTGAAATAAAAAACCAATCAAGTATTAATAAAACGATGACGAGTGCTCTAAATGCCTGCAACCAAATTTACTGATGCAGCAAAATTATTTCAGCCCTTGCATTTCGGGATATTTCCCAGGGATTTCTACCGGCAGTCACTTGTCTTAATGGATTAGCATTTTTTACAGAATCAATTCTTGAAGCGCTTACCTGGCGGCTTAATAAATATCTTCTTGAGATATCTGCCCTTTCTTTTGCCAGAAGATTACAGACCGTTTTAATACCTTCTGTTTTGTAGGCAAAGCCTTGTATTGCAATAGTCAGGGTTGGGTCATTCCGGAGTAGCACGATTACACTATCCAGCACATGGTAGGTGGATGAAAATAAAGAAGACTGCTGCAATTCGAACGGCACGATGATGGCGTTTCTATCGGGACAACCATTGCGAACCCGATCTCCAAATTCGCTGCGGCAACTATCTTCTACATCTGCAATACCATCTCCGTCCATATCTTGTATGTGAATAGCTGGCGGTAGAATTGGATAATTAAGCGATATCTCGGCAGTGTAATGGTATTGTACCGCCTGCTTATTCAATTTACGTTGAATTGACCGCTCTTTTCCATTGCCTCTCAATGCAAGCATTCTCACACTGTCAATCCCCTGCCCCAATACATAATTTTTTACGGCCAGCGCCCTGTTCATTGAAAGCCAGTAACAAATATCCTCATTGGCTTCCTCAAAGTATGCATAGCCATCTATTGAAAAGGTGATCGAATCATCGCTAAGCAAAATGTTGACTACGCTATCAATTAAAAGGAAAGTGGAACGATAATTTAATGAAGACTGCTTGTATTCAAAGGGAATTAAAACCGTATCATCAATCGTTTTAGGAAGGCTATCATTTTGATGAACAAATAGAGGCTTGGAGCAGGCAACTTCGGAAGCAATTTTCGATTCATTTCGTGTGAAAATATAATCACTTGAAACAGTAATCTGATGGCGAAAAGAGCAATCAGGTGATGTATGCTGAACTTCTGTCAATCTTAAAAAAGTATTTGCATAAGAGGAAAAATCGGGCACTAATAGATACACCAATACCAGCCAACGGGTTATATTCATCATTTGAAATTGAATGGAATAGTTAATGATTGCTTGTAGGTTAAGTAGAGAAAACCCTGTGGGCAAAATAATGAAAACTTGTTAACCAACTTATATGCCAACATCGTTTTTTAAAAAATCTAAAAATTCAATGAAGGAAATGTATAATTGAAACTTGATGGGAGTTTGTGCTCACCCGCTATTTTCAAAATAGTAATATCGTTGGTGGTTACGTTTACCGAAAGGCAACTGATTTTCTATGATACATAATTAAATTCGGATTTCGCCCTTACCAAAAAGTCCTGCCGGCGATATTTAGCAGGCAGGACTTTTGATAAAATATAAAATTACACTGGCAAATTATTTACTCAAATGCATACTTCTTTCTTTGTACAATTGTCTGAAGTATGGATCTCTTAAGTCTTTGATAAAACGGATCGCTTCACCCGTACTCTTCATTTCGGGGCCCAACTCACGGCTTACTCCCGGAAATTTATTGAAAGAAAAAACTGGTTCCTTGATAGCGAATCCCTGAAGCTTTTTTTCATAGGTAAAGTCCTTAACTTTATTTACTCCCAACATAATTTTTGTGGCGATATTCAAGTAAGGTATCTGGTAGGCTTTTGCTATAAATGGTGTGGTACGACTTGCCCTTGGGTTAGCCTCAATCACATATACATTGCCGTCTTTAATGGCAAACTGGATATTGATCAATCCTTTTATATTCAGCGTTCTTGCAATTTTTTCTGCATAATGCTCCATTGTGGTTACAATCAATGGCGACAGGTTAAATTGCGGTAACACAGCATTACTATCGCCACTATGAATACCGGCAGGTTCAATATGCTCCATCACACCCATAATGTGGAATTCTTCTCCATCAAATATGGCATCAATTTCAGCTTCCTGGCAGCGATCTAAAAAGTGATCAATTAAAATCTTGTTGCCCGGCAAATGTTTTATCAAACTTAAAATGCCTTTTTCAAGATCTTCATCGTTTAATACAATTCTCATCCGCTGCCCGCCAATAACGTAGCTCGGACGGATCAATACCGGATAGCCCACTTTTTTAGCCACTTCAATTGCTTCATCTGTATCGAAAGCGGTGCCATAATTTGGATACGGGATGCCCAGCTCTTTCAAAGTATCACTAAACCGACCACGATCTTCTGCGATGTCCATACTATCGAAGGATGTACCGATAATTTTGATGCCTTTTTCGTGTAGTTTCTTAGCCAGTTTTAATGCTGTTTGTCCACCCAATTGTACAATTACACCTTCCGGCTTTTCATGCTCAATAATTTCCCACAAATGCTCCCAAAATACCGGTTCAAAATATAATTTATCCGCAATATCAAAATCTGTTGAAACGGTCTCAGGATTACAGTTTACCATAATGGCTTCGAAACCGGCTTCTTTTACCGCCAATAAACCATGTACGCAACAATAGTCAAACTCAATGCCCTGGCCAATTCTGTTTGGGCCTGAGCCTAATACAATGATCGACCCCTTCTTAGCCCCCCTGCGCCCTGAAAGGGGGTTGTTAGTGTCTGCTGATTTTGGAGTAATGATTGATTCATTGGAGACCAGTCCTCCTCCTTCGGGAGAGTTAGAGGGGGCTTCAAAGGTTGAATAAAAATAAGGTGTCTTTGCTTCAAACTCGGCGCTACAGGTATCCACCATTTTAAACACCCTTGTTAAACCCATTTGCTTCCTTCTCTCATAAATTTGTTCCCCATTTTCTTCATTCATGATGCGAACAATTTGCTCATCGCTAAAGCCTAAAAATTTAGCTTCGGTAAGCAATTCGTCCGGCAAAGTTTTTAAATCGTACTTAGTTATTTTCTTTTCGCAATCACATATTTTTTGAATCTGGTAAATAAACCAGCGATCAATACCGGTGCTTTCACAAATACGTTTGATACTGGCGCCTGCCATCAACGCATCTTTAATCCTGAATATCCTGTCCCACTTGGGTATCTTGATATATTCAATCAATTCATCTGTATGCATCAGGCTTTTGCCATAATACCCTAATCCAACTGCTTCATTTTCTAAACTCTGACAAGCTTTTTGTACCGCCTCAGCAAAGCTGCGGCCAATGCCCATCACTTCACCAACACTTTTCATCTGGAATCCCAGTGTATCGTTGGCACCTTTAAATTTATCAAAATTCCAACGTGGAATTTTTACAATTACATAATCCAAGGCAGGTTCAAAATAGGCCGAAGTAGATTGGGTAATCTGGTTTTTCAGTTCATCCAGATTAAAGCCCAGCGCCAGTTTAGCTGCAATTTTTGCAATAGGGTAGCCGGTAGCTTTACTTGCCAGGGCCGAGGAGCGGCTAACCCTTGGGTTAATTTCCACCACCACCAATTCTTCTGTTTGTGGGTTTAGCGCAAACTGTACATTACACCCACCCGCAAAATTCCCAAGCGCCCGCATCATACGGATGGCGGTGTTGCGCATTGCCTGGTATGCGGTATCGCTCAAGGTCATACACGGAGCAACTGTAATGCTATCGCCTGTATGTACCCCCATCGGGTCAAAGTTTTCTACTCCACATATAATGACCACATTGTCTTCTGCATCCCTTAATAATTCAAGTTCATATTCTTTCCAACCCAATATTGCTTTTTCAACCAATACTTCGTGTATGGGTGAGGCAGTTAAACCATTGTTCAGCGCTTCATCCAGCTCTTCCTTTTTAAATACGATACCACCACCACTACCACCAAGTGTAAAAGATGGACGTATTACCAATGGAAAACCGATTTCTTGTGCAAATTCTTTTCCCTCCAAAAATGAGTTGGCGGTTTTAGCCGGGCAAACCGAAATCCCCATCTCAATCATCCACTGACGGAATTTTTCTCTGTCCTCTGCTTTGTCAATGGCTTTAATATCAACACCAATTAGTTTAACACCATACTTTTCCCAAACACCCAATTCATCCGCTTCTTTACAAAGGTTTAACGCAGTTTGTCCGCCCATAGTTGGTAAAACAGCACTAATCTCATTTTCTTCCAGTATTTGTTCAATGCTTTCAACTGTTAAAGGCAACAGGTAAACACGGTCGGCCATCATAGGATCGGTCATGATCGTAGCAGGATTGCTGTTGATCAAAATCACTTTTACACCCTCTTCCCGAATGCTTCTGGCAGCCTGTGTTCCAGAGTAATCAAATTCGCAGGCTTGTCCGATTACAATGGGACCCGAACCAATAATTAATACTGATTTTATTGAATTGTCTTTTGGCATAATGTGTTGCGTTGCTTTATTGGCGTGCAAAAGTATATAAAAATGGGCAGTTTTTTAAAGGTTGCAATTTTATCGTTTCATATAATTAAATATGGCATTATTCCTCTTTATATCAATTAAATTTGCCCTTTTTCAATTTTATACAGCATGATAAGATTTATTGCTTCTTTAGTTTTGATATTGCTTCTTCACCCATTTTCAATTGCCCAAATTTTTCCAGTAAAGAACTATCCCCGGGGATATTTCACCTGGCCGGTGGCAGCTAAAAAAGCATTGGTAGCAAATTTTGGAGAATTGAGGCCCAACCATTTCCACATGGGGCTCGATTGCAGGACAGAACAGGTTGAAAATAAACTGGTACTGGCTGCTGCAGATGGCTACGTTGCTAAAGTAAAAATTGAACCATTTGGTTTCGGCAGGTGCATTTATATCAATCATCCCAACGGATTAACGACGCTTTATGCGCACCTGAATGATTTTAATCCGGCATTGGAAAAGTACATCACCCAGCAACAATACAACTTAGAAAGCTGGAAAGTATTTTTAGATATTCCTGCCGGATTATTCCCGGTAAAAAAAGGAGAGTTTATCGCTTATAGCGGTAACACGGGGGGATCACAAGGGCCACATGTTCATTTTGAAATAAGAGAAACCAAAACTGATAAGGTGTTAAATCCGTTATTATTTGATTTTCCAATAACAGACAATATTCCGCCCGATATATTGCGGCTGGCAGTTTACGACCGGTGTATCAGCACCTTTGAACAGACCCCAAGATTTTACCCGTTAAAGAAAATAAACGGAGTTTATACCACCATTCCCACAGTAATTTTAGCCAAAACAGACCGGGTAAGTTTCGCTATCACGGCTTATGACCGCTACACCGGATCGACCAATAAAAATGGCATTTACCAGGCGGTGCTTTACGACAATAACCAGCCGGTAACAGGCTTTCAGTTGGACAGCATTAGCTATGATGAAACCCGGTATATGAATGCCCATGTAGATTATAAATTACGAAGTACTGGCGGATCCTGGGTGCAGCACCTAAGCCGGCTTCCCGGCTACCAGCAAGGTGTTTATAAAGATATAAGCGGGGATGGAGTTATTGATATAGAAGATGGCCTTGTGCATCCTATAAAGATTGAAGTGAAAGATGCCGCCGGTAATAGTTCTTTATTGAAATTTGATTTGCAACAATCTTACGGCACGCAAGAAAAGGCAGAGACTGACCCGGTTGCCCTGTATCAACAAAAGGAATTTCATCCGGGTTTTGTAAATGTTTTTGAAAATAGCAACATCAGTTTTTACCTGCCGGAAAATGCCTTGTATGATTCCATCCGTTTTAAATACAATGAAATTATTCCTGCTGCTGGAAATGCAATTTTTCAATTGCACAATGGTCACGTGCCGGTGCAAAGTATGTTTCCAATAAAAATAAAAAATACCAATGTTACAAATCCAGATAAAATGGTAATGCACCGTTCGTGGGCTGATAAAAATGATTATGTAAAAGCTTTTCCGGTAAAAATTGGAAATGAGCGTAACTGGTACGAAGCGAGTTTTAGGGCTTTTGGAAATTTTCAATTGATTGAAGATGTAACGCCACCAACAGTTACCCCTATTGGAATCAGAGAAGGAATGAATGTGGGTAAACTAAATCGCATTGCTTTTGTTGTAAAAGATAATACGAAAGAATTGGTAAATTTTAAAGCTTATTTGGATGGTAAATGGCTTCGTTTCAGCAATGACAAAGGCAGTGCATTCATTTATAAGTTTGATGACTATTGTTCCCCAGGCGCCCATGAATTAAAAATAAGTGTTGAGGATTGTGTAGGAAATAAAGCCGAAAGAACTTATCATTTTACGAGGTAAAAAAAGAACGGAGTCTATTCAATCTTTTCGGGTGCCTTTTTAAGAATAAAATGCCGGATTGATTTATGAATGGTGCAGTATCAGTTGACCATTCGCCTTAACCTGATACCAGGATTGCCTGCAAAAAAGACAGACCATTAAAAATAAATAATACACAAAACATGACAACACTAACAGCAGGCAAAAAGGCACCGGCATTTAAAGGTATTGATCAGGATGGCAACAAAATTTCGTTAGCCGACCTAAAAGGTAAAAAGGTAGTGCTATACTTTTATCCAAAGGATGATACGCCCGGTTGCACAGCGCAGGCTTGCAATCTGAGGGATAATTATCCAGAACTTTTAAAGAGGGGTTTTGCAGTGGTTGGCGTAAGCACTGACCCGGTAAAAAATCACAAAAAATTTGAAACAAAATATCAGCTTCCTTTTCCACTTGTGGCAGATGAAGACAAGGTGATTGTGGAAAAATACGGTGTATGGGGCGAAAAGAAATTTATGGGTAAAAACTACCTGGGCATTACCCGCACTACTTTTTTAATTGATGAGGAGGGTAAAATTAAAAAGATTATCAACAAACCAGATACAAAAAATCACACTGAAGAAGTATTAAATGCATGGGCAGACTTTGAATAAAATTACATTTGTTGTAAAAGAAAACTCGTGGCTGGCCGGGATTGCTGCCTGGAAATTAAACAGCAATGCTGTTGCTATGGTATTGGGTAAAACCATTCACCTGCACAACATTTCCAAAGCTGACTTTTTAAAAAATAAAAGGTTGCTCAGGCATGAGTTATGCCATGTTAAACAATACCAACAGCATGGATTTATTTGGTTCTTAGTTCAGTATTTATCGGAAAGCATTCACAAGGGATATTTCAATAATAAATTTGAGGTGGAGGCAAGAAAGGCGGAGGAAAAGCCCCTATCCCCTGAAGGGGAATTTTAAGCAAAGTATGTTAGAAATGCGAACTGGTTTAACTATTGGACAATAAATTACCAAAGTAAAAAACTGATCATTATACAATGCCGTTTAGTTAACAGTTTAAGTGGCGGGCGAGGACACCCGACACGGCTCGTGGCCTTGGTTGGTACCCCACCAACCAACCTTAACTTAACAGCATTGGATCATTATATATTATATTAGTATCCACTCCACTTCGCCAAATTCGAAGCTTTTTTCAATGGCATCTTCCGTTAGCAATTGCCCTTGTGCAGACACGCCTTTAATGATTGTTTCAAAAACAACATTATCCTTTTTTAATCTGACTGGCTGGTTTATTTTAAATAAATGCTGATTGTATTCTTCCAGCATTACCTCATATCTTTTTGTTAAAAGCTCGTCGGTTTTTTTCATTATTAAATAGTGTAATTCTCTGCCTAATTCTTCAACCTCAAAAAGCTTCCCGGTAATTTGCATCAATGAAACCGCATTGATCAACTCATCCGAAAACTGGGCCTGGTTAACGTTGATCCCAACTCCTGCAATTGCCCATTTCCAGTTATTACCATTAAATTTATTTTCAATCAATACACCCCCTGCCTTTCTGTCACGCCAGTAAATATCATTGGGCCATTTAATACAGGTTTCATCTCCCGCATATTTACCAAAAAAGTCAACTGTAGCAAGAGATACTGCGATTGAAAGTTGAAATGGCTGGATAATTTTTAACTGCTTTGGGCTCAGTATTACTGTCAATGCAATGTTTTGTCCTTTCCCCGTTGCCCATGCCTTTCCCCGTTGTCCTTTCCCGGCAAATTGATGTTCGGTAAAGCATGCCTCGCCATGTTTCGCCAATCCTGCATGAACTTTTGCCATGGCATAGTTGTTGGTACTGTCTACCATCTGTAAAACGTCGAAAGGATAACCGGTAATGGGCATAATGCAACGATTGATAAAGAAATTGTACTTTTGAAGACAAATGCAAGCTACATGCTGTTAACTATAAAACAAAAGTTAATCAGGTGTAACAAATAAAAACAACCATGGTACTTCCATGAAAAGTTAATTTAAACAGAATATAATTTGGACAATCTTACTTTGTTAGCCAATCGTCAAAAGAGCACCGTTAAAAAGCTAACTAAAAACAGCAAAATTTTTAAGTCAATTATCAATGCCATTTTGGAAAAGAAAGGGGAGAACATCATTAGCCTTGATCTTCGAAAAATACCTGAAGCAGTAGCAGATTTTTTTATTATTTGCGAAGCAAGTAACAATACTCAACTGAAAGCAATTGCCGATTTTGTGGAATTTGATGTGAAAGAAAAATGTGGTGAATCTGCCTATAAACACGAAGGCCGCCAGGCACAGCAATGGATTTTAATTGATTACGTAAATGTAGTAGTACACATCATGCTACCCGAACCCCGAAAATTTTATCAGCTTGAAGAAATGTGGAGCGACGCACCACAAACCGAGCATAGAGATTAATATTAAAATATTTTTAAACAGGTAGCAAACATCAATAAATATTGTAAGCAAGTAGTTATGGCAGAAGATAAGAAATCAAACATTAACAGGAAACCCAATCCCAGTAACAACCCTTCACCCGGCGACGATTCATCAAAAATTAAAAACCGATTTAATATCTACTGGATCTATGGTCTTGTATTTGCGGCTATTGTTGGTTACAATTTATACAGGAGCGGTTCCAGTGCAGGCCTCGAAGTGAACCAGATTCAGTTTACAGAAATGGTAAAACAAGGCGACATTGAAAAAATTACTACTATCCGCAACAAAAAGATAGTTAGAGTATTTTTAAGAAAAGATAGTCTTTCAAAAAAGCAGTCTTATTACCGGTCAGTTTTAGATAAACAGTATGACAATGCGCTCAAGTTGCCACAGCCGCAGCTTTATTTCAGCATCGTTGAAGACAAGACCTTCGCATCCTATATGCAGGATTTCTACACCAAAAACCCTTTGGTTACTGCTGTTCCCGATTCTCCAACAGAAGAAGGAGAATTATTCGGGCAAATCGTGAGTACCCTTTTACCTATTTTGTTACTGGGTTTATTGTTTGTAATGATGATGCGTAAAGTTGGTGGACCAGGTGGTGGAAGTGGTGGACCAGGTGGCATCTTCAACATTGGCAAATCGAAAGCCACTTTGTTTGATAAAGCCTCCAGGGTAAATATCAATTTTGGAGATGTAGCTGGTTTAGATGAAGCCAAAGTGGAAGTGATGGAAATTGTTGACTTTCTGAAGAATCCAAAAAAATATACCGCTTTAGGAGGTAAAATACCCAAGGGTGCCTTACTGGTCGGACCGCCGGGTACTGGTAAAACTTTGCTGGCCAAAGCTGTAGCTGGTGAAGCACAGGTTCCATTCTTTAGTTTAAGTGGTAGTGATTTTGTGGAAATGTTTGTGGGAGTTGGAGCCAGTCGTGTAAGAGACTTATTTAAGCAGGCAAGAGAAAAAGCGCCTTGTATCATTTTCATTGACGAGATTGATGCCATCGGAAGAGCAAGAGGGAAAAATATGATGATGAGCAACGATGAAAGGGAAAACACGCTGAATCAATTGCTGGTAGAAATGGATGGTTTTGGAACAGATTTGGGCATTATTATTTTAGCTGCAACAAACAGACCAGATGTATTGGATAGTGCGTTGTTGCGCCCAGGTAGATTTGACAGGCAGATTTCTATTGACCGCCCGGATTTAGTTGGACGTGAAGCAATTTTTAAAGTGCATTTAGAGCCTATTAAAATATCGACCACGCTCGATATATTAAAATTAGCAGAACAAACGCCTGGGTTTGCGGGTGCCGATATTGCCAATGTGTGTAACGAAGCAGCTTTAATTGCAGCAAGGAAAGGTAAAGACTCAGTGGACATGAGCGATTTTCAGGATGCGATCGACAGAGTAATTGGCGGATTGGAAAAAAAGAATAAAATCATTTCACCAGAAGAAAAAGAGATCATTGCTTACCATGAAGCAGGGCACGCTATCTGTGGCTGGTATCTGGAACATGCTTATCCATTGTTAAAAGTAACTGTAGTTCCCAGAGGAACCGCCGCATTGGGTTATGCGCAATACACACCGAAAGAACAATACTTATACAATACCGACCAGTTGCTTGACCAAATTTGTATGACACTGGGCGGAAGGGCGAGTGAGGATATTTTCTTTGGTAAAATAAGTACTGGCGCAAGTAACGATCTGCAACAAATTACCAAAATTGCTTACAGTATGATTACGGTATATGGAATGAATGAGAAGATTGGTAATATCAGTTATTACGATCCTAATCAGGAAAATGTGTTTACAAAACCATTTAGTGAAGAAACCGGAAAGATGATTGATGAGGAAGTTCGGAAATTGATTGATCAGGCTTACATCAGAACCAAAGAATTGTTGACAGAGAAGAAAGGGGATGTAGAATTACTGGCCAAAGAACTACTGAAAAAAGAAGTCCTGTTCAAAAGTGATGTTGAAACTTTAATAGGTAAAAGACCGTTCGAAGAAAAGAAAGTATTGGATATTGAACCATCACCCGAAGCAATTGCATCAGAAGAACCATCAACCGCATTACCGGAAGAATTGCTTAATCCTCCAAAAATTTAAATGCTGCCATGGGTACCTCAACGGCAAAAGAAAACATACTGAAAAGAATAAGGCAGGCACTGAGTAATCCAGTGCCTTTGCCTTTTCCACAAAGTGAAGGCGCCACATCGGTGTACCATCCCGCCACAGAAAATCTTGAAATATTATTTGCAGAAGAATTTACAAAGTTGCAGGGCAAGTTTGCATTTTGTATAAACGAGCAAGATCTTCACCAGCAAGTCAATCAATTAATTGCCAGTAAAGAATGGTCAAAGATTTATTGCAGCGAAGATCAGTGGAACCTGCCATTCAGCAACACCATTAATCTGCCGGGATGTGATGCATCCGTCACAGGTTGCGAATACCTTGTGGCACGAACCGGCACAATTGTAATGAGCGCTGCCCGGCAAAGCGGCCGTACAGTAAGTGTATATGCCCCGGTTCATATTTGCATCGCTTACACCAACCAGATATTGTACGATATAAAGGATGCCTTACAATCAATTAAGGATCTGCATGGCAACAATATGCCTTCCTTAATTACTTTTGCGAGTGGACCGAGCCGCACAGCAGACATTGAGAAAACATTGGTTACAGGCGTACACGGGCCAAAAGAAGTGTATTTGTTTTTGGTTGAAAGTGCAACCCTGTAGTGTTTATTGAGCTAATTGATTTGTCTGGCTTAAAATATCAAGTAATGACGTTAACCCCTGATAAAAAAATTTACTTCCTTTCCGATTTTCACCTGGGAACTCCAGATGCAGCTTCCAGTCTGCAACGGGAAAAAAAAATAGTTCGCTTTTTAGAAAGCATCCGGCACGATGCGGCAGAAATCTTTATAGTAGGCGACTTATTCGATTTTTGGTTTGAATACTCAACGGTAGTACCCAGGGGCTTTGTACGCATTTTGGGTAAACTAGCAGAATTAACTGACACCGGTATCCGCATCCATTTTTTCGTTGGTAATCATGATATGTGGATGAGGAATTATTTTCAAACGGAATTAAATATTCCGGTGTACTTTGAACCCAAAACATTTGAGTTTAATAACAGGAAATTTTATATCGCTCATGGAGATGGACTTGGTCCCGGCGATGAGGGTTATAAAGTTCTAAAAAAAATATTTCGCAGTCCGATTTGCCAGTGGATGTTTGGCATTATACCGCCTGCAATTGGGATGGGGATCGCTAATTATTTTTCAAAAAAAAGCAGGGCCATTGCAACAAAAGAACCGGAACGCTTCTTGGGTGAAGACAACGAATGGTTATTGATTTATTCAAAAGAGTTACTACAAACAACTTTTTTTGATTATTTAATTTTTGGTCATCGCCACCTTCCGATTAATTTCAATATCAATGAGAAAAGCCGGTATATTAATTTGGGAGAATGGATCAATTATAATAGTTACGCAGTATTTAACGGGGAAACGGTGGAGTTGAAATATTACAGAGAAGAGGCCTGATTTTAAGCGAGTGTTTAACCAATTGTGAATGGTCAATGGTGAAATATTGACAGCTCATATTGAACGTTAGGCAAGTTCCTAATAAAATACTTCCTTTGGATTCCCGTAAAAGCAGGGAACAAAATTAAAATGAAACATATAAATAAACTATACTTCATTCTTTCGCTTAGCTTGCTGGCGCGAAATGCCAATGCTCAAAAAGATTCTGTTTTTATTTTAAACAAAACCATTACCGGCGATTTTTCTTACTTCTCTGTTGATAATCTCGACAATGTCTACCTGGTAAATAACCAAACCAACCAGTTAAAGAAGTTGAATGCCAACGGTGATTCTGCGGGTGTTTTTAACAACGTTCGCAAATATGGAAAACTGTTTTCGATTGATGCTACCAACCCGTTAAAGCTATTGCTTTACTATAAAAATTTCTCCACCATTGTGGTGCTCGACCGCTTCCTCAACATTCGCAACACCATCAACCTTGGCAAAAAAAACATATTTAAAGTAAAAACAATTGCTACTTCTTACGACAATAATATCTGGCTTTTTGATGAAGGAGAAAGTAGGCTTAAAAAGATTGATGACAATGGTGAAGTGATCATGGAAAGTGTTGATTTCAGAACGCTGTTCGATACCGTTCCTTCACCAATTCAGATAACAGATCAGGATGGGTTTCTATACTTGTACGATCCTAATAAAGGATTTTATACGTTTGATTATTATGGCGCCTTAAAAAACAATATTCCATTTTTGAACTGGAACAATGCAGAAGTGATTGGGAAAAATCTATACGGCTTTGGAGACAGCGTTCTTTACCTTTACCAGACCGGCTCAATGAAATTACGGGAATATCCAACACCGCCTTTCTTTAAAACTTCCCTTCAAATAAAAGTTGCCAACAATAAAGTGTACTCACTTCAAAAAGAAGGTATTCAACAATATTTAATCAAATAGATTACTCCCTTTCTTTTATTTTTAATTTATGGATTTTTTTGATAAAATTTATTTAGACAATACCCTCGGCACCTGGTTAACGCTAGCCGGTATCATTGCACTGGCGCTACTTCTGAAGAAATACGTTTCCCAATATATCGCCTCCCTATTATACCGGCTGGTACACAAAATTTGGAAAACAGTTGATAAGAAAAGTTTTGTCGACCTCGTTTTAGCTCCCTTGCAATGGTTTTTATTGACACTGATTGCAGTATTTAGCATTGATCGGCTCACCTTTCCTTCCGTGGCCAAATTCAATTTCTATCATATTAACTCACAGTTGATTGTTGATAGGATTGGCATTACCATCATTATTGTAGTATTCACCTGGCTACTCCTGCGTTTGATAGATTTTATCGCAATGGTATTAGAAGTAAAAGCAAGTATCACGCAGGACAAAAGTGACGATCAACTTGTTGTTTTCTTTCGGGATTTCTTAAAAGTTATTTTAACCATTATTGGTATTCTGTTACTCCTCAAATTTACTTTTGGGCGTGATATTGGCAACTTGCTAACCGGCCTTAGTATTGTGGGTGCCGCACTGGCATTAGCCGCAAGAGAAAGCCTGGAGAATATCATTGCTTCCTTCATCATATTTTTCGACAAACCCTTTATAACCGGCGATACACTTAAAGTACAACAGATAACCGGCACGGTAGAACGCATAGGATTACGCAGCACCAGGATCCGTACTGCGGATAAAACGCTGGTAAGCGTTCCCAATAAACAAATGGTAGATAATATTGTCGATAACTGGAGCGTGCGTACCGAAAGAAGGGCAGAAATAAGAATTGAACTCTCCCCCAAAACTCCCGTTGCAGAGGTTAAAAAAATAATTACAGCCATCAAACAGCTCATTCAAAACAAAAGTCTGCTCATTATTTCTTCAACAGTCTATTTAAAAGAAATCAATAAAACCGGGTTGCTGATTACAACAGAATTTTTTACCAATCCTATTCCATTCGATGACTTTGAAGCACTGAGAGAAGACATCAATTTTAATATTAAAGCACTGCTGGAAGAAAATAATATTGAAATGGCTGGCGTAGCTGGTGCTGTAATTATTAATAGCGAAGCAAAAGAGCCTGCCAATACAGAACGCCCTGTTATTTAAAACATTTTTGGATTTACGGCATCCCATTTTCCAAATGTGGTATAAGCAAAACAGGTGATTGAATCTTTAATCATCATAACGACAAAATTCAAGTTAAAAAATATTGTTTCTTTAGGCCTTTGCCTGATACTTTATTGGAATGATGAAGAACCAGGAACTAAAAATTAGCCGTAAATCCAAACCACCTTACAATTAATTCGTATTAATAATTTCGGCTAGTTCTTTATCCCATTTACCCGTTTTGCCGTATTCTACTACCCGGCCCAGTTCTTTTCCATCCTTCATCACAATAATGGTAGGCACATTAATAATGCCTAACGCCTCAGCGATATGACCTAGTGCAACCTTCGTACGGTCTACACCAAAGAGCGTGATGTTCTTATCCGGCAAGCCGCTCACTTCCTGTAGTTTAAAAAATTTGGGTAATATCGATTGGGTATCCTCACACCATGTTCCTCCAAAAACTATCAAATGCATCTTTGCGCCGCTAACTTTTGACAACGCATTTACAATGGCAGTATCAGGCTTGTAATTTTGCTGGTTAGGATTGTACCATTTAAATGCGGTGTCATTTTGAATCAGGTATTTATTTATGGTGCCTCTCAATATTTTCACCTTTGCATCATTTGGGTCTTTGGTGATTTCGTATTCGGCCTGAGCAAATAAAACGGATGATGTAGAAAATAACAAGGCTGTAAACAAGCTCTTTGAAAAGATATTTTTCATTGGTTAAATTTTAATTGTCGACATTATGAAATATTATTTTGTTTTAACTAGCATTGCTTTTAGTAATTGATAAAAACCTGACTTTGTACTGTATATAGGCAGATAAAACTATTTTTTTAGCTTGAAGGAATTATGAAACCTTAGTACACCTGCATTGTTTTCTTTACTCGTTTCGGTAATTGTTTGCGATACATACGCTTTATTACGAACCAGATATATTCGTATTTTAATAATAGCAGCGCTATCCTGGATTTCAATTTTCACTTCTTTACCCGGAAATCCGTTTATTTCAATGGCTTTCTCCGATATTAGTTTACCCTGAACATTTTTCACAACAGCGTCCACCGCACTTCTAAAAAAGGTAGGCAACATGGCTGTCTTGCCGGAATTAATCAATGAGTCTGGGTATTCAGATGTAACTAAGCTGTAAAGAAAATTTACATCTTCACCTTCCGGTACTTCGTACATCAACATTTCCGTTTTTAATTCTCCTATTTCGGTACTTAGGTTTTGATTAGTGGCCTCCGGCTTCTTTGGGAATTCAATTGAAAATTCTGGTGACTCAACCAAATACCAATCTTTTAAGGTATCAAAACTTAATGCAAATATTAAAACTGCGATTCCGGCAAAGGCATTTCTAATTTTTTTCATGCTGAATTCCATTTATCAGTTAGTTTTAATTTGCAGTAACCTGGCGGTTATTTCGGTCACCAGGCATTAAAGATTGGCTTTCAGCTCCACTAAAAAACCTTTCAATTTTTTGAGCGACTCTATGGCTGCAAATTTTTCATTTGCCCGCTTATTGTTTTTGATATAGTCCTTTGCACCTTCCATAGTATATTTTCTTTCTCTCATCAGATGGTAAATCAGGTGTATATTTTTAATATCCTCCGGCCGGAACAAGCGATCACCCTTGCCATTCTTTCGGGGTTTTAGCACATCAAATTCGTTCTCCCACAAGCGGATCAACGACTGGTTTACCTTAAACATTTCGGCCACCTTACCAATTGTGTAATACAACTTCTGGTAAAGCACTTCATCTTCCGGCACCTCAATCAATTCAACCCCGGCACTCATTTCCTTTACACTCATTCGGCCCCGGGTTGATTTTTCTTTCGTGGTACTGTCTTCAACCGGCCGGGAAGGCATTATTTTCTTCTCAGGTGATGCTGCTTTTTCTGTTACGCTTACCTTCTGAAGTATTGCCGTAATTTCAGGCAAAATGTCTTCTTTTTCAAATATAGCAACTGGTTCAGGAACAGCATCCTCATCGGATATCAATATATTCTCCGGCAAAGGCTTCTGTGGAAGATCTCCAAAATCAAATGCTATTTGTGTTTTTGACATGCTATTATATTAATCAAAACTTTTTGCACTGCCAGTGGCTGCCAGTTTTAGTAATCGGTCATACTGCTCTGCATTTAGATCATTGTAGAAGAAATAAACAGGATCTACAGGTCTGCCATTGATATGAACCTCGTAGTGGCAATGTGGCCCCGTACTTGCACCGGTACTGCCTACCCAACCTATGATCTCTCCTCTTTTTACCAATTGGCCGTCTCTCGCTTTTATTTTTACCATGTGCATATACACTGTTTCGTATCCATACCCATGGTTAATAATTACATGATTACCTGTTCCTGTTGACATACCGGAAGTGGTAACCCTGCCATCGCCTGTTGCATAAATCGGGGTGCCCTGGGTGGCAGTAAAGTCAAGTCCATTGTGCATTTTAGGTATTCCATATATCGGATGGATCCTGTATCCAAATCCACTTGCAATCCTGGTAAGATCTTTATTGCTTACCGGCTGAATGGCTGGTATGCTTGCCAGTTTGTTTTCCTGGTTATTGATCAGCTTCTCTATTTCTTTGTAACTATTTTGCTGGTAGGCAACTCTTGCACTAATATTGTTTAAGGAAGAAGCAATTTCTTTTTCAAGTTGGTCATCACTAATCACATTCACTTTATCAATTTCTTTCTTTTTCGCTGTTAGTTCTGCTCTTGCGCTATCTGGTAATGGGTTTGCTTCAAAAATAGAACGGTAAACTTCATTGTCTCTTTTTTCAAGGTCGGCCATTTGTTGTTGCAAGGTTTTAGTCTTCTCACTTAAAAGGCTATAATTGTCTTTCATCAATTCCATTCGCATCTTTAGCTCATTATCAGTAGGCTTTGGAATAAACCTGGTATACACCCAGATAACCAACGCCGAACTAACCAACAAACCGGAAAAAAAACCAAATACCCGCAACAGCTTCACCCGCAAAGGAGTCACCAGCTTTTCATAGCGAAGCGTATTGGTATTATAAAAATATTTTATTTTCTTCATAGACCCTAAACCTCATAGGAGATTTATAAAATTACCCGATTATTGAATTTTTATTATAATAGTTAAATATAAGGCTAATATCCTTTTCTCACACACTACTTAACTCCACATCGAATTCTTTACCTTTGCGCCCAGCAATATTTAGACGTGCAAAGATAGCCGGATATACTGCAAAAATCAACCCAAAACAGAAAGGTTTATGACGCCATTGGTCGAAAAAACAACCCACACTAACATGCACATTCCATCAACATCGCAGGAAATAAGACAACAATTTCTTGACTTTTTTAAATCGAAAGATCATATCATTGTTCCTTCTGCACCCATTGTTTTAAGAGACGACCCCACCCTTTTGTTTACCAACGCCGGTATGAACCAGTTTAAAGATTACTTTCTGGGTAATAAAATTGCTCCCTATAAACGTGCTGCAGATACACAAAAATGCCTTAGGGTGAGTGGCAAACACAACGATTTGGAAGAAGTGGGTGTAGATACTTACCATCATACGATGTTTGAAATGTTGGGCAATTGGAGCTTTGGTGATTATTTTAAGGCAGAAGCAATTGCATGGAGCTGGGAATTGCTAACGGATGTTTATAAAATACCCAAAGACCGTTTGTATGTAACTGTTTTTGAAGGAGATGAAAAAGAGAACATTCCTCCGTCGAAAATTGCATTCGAAGAATGGAAAAAACTGGTGCCGGTGGACAGGATTGTTTTTGGGAATAAAAAGGATAATTTTTGGGAGATGGGCGAAACCGGTCCCTGTGGACCTTGTAGCGAAATACATGTAGATTGCCGGAGCGATGAAGAAAAAAGTAAAATACCCGGCCAGGATTTAATAAACAAAGATCACCCACAGGTAATTGAAATCTGGAACAATGTATTCATTCAATACAACCGAAAAAAAGACGGCAGTCTTGAACCGTTGCCAGCTACCCATGTAGATACCGGGATGGGTTTTGAAAGATTAGTAAGGGTATTGCAGAATAAACAGAGCAACTACGATACCGATGTATTCAGCGGAACCATTGAAGCAATTGGTAAAATTGTAAAAAAGGAATACACGGCAGGTGATGATAAAGAAAGCGTAGCCTTTAGAGTTATATCCGATCATATCAGGGCAATCAGTTTTTGTATTGCAGATGGGCAGTTGCCTTCTAATACCGGGGCAGGCTATGTTATCAGAAGAATTTTACGCAGGGCAGTTCGCTATTATTATTCTTACTTAAATTATAAACAACCCTTGTTGTTTCAGTTATTGCCCTTGCTGGCCAAACAATTTTATACAATTTTTCCAGAATTAAGCCTGCAACTGGATTTTATCAGCAAAGTGATCAAAGAAGAGGAAGATGCGTTCCTTAGGACGTTGGACAAGGGGTTAAAAAGAATTGATGAAACCATTCTGCAATCTCAATCAACAAAAGTGATTGATGGAAAAACAGCTTTTGAACTATATGATACCTTTGGTTTTCCCCTTGATTTAACGACGTTAATTGCAGCAGAAAATAATTTGACCGTAGATGAAGCCGGGTTTCAAAAAGAAATGCAGCAACAGAAAGACAGAAGTCGTTCTGCGGCTGTGTTGGACACCGCAGATTGGATTACGTTAATAAAAAATGTTTCTAATCATTTTGTTGGTTTTGATTCATTGGAGGCTCAAAGTAAAGTTGTCAAGTACCGCAAGGTATCGTCAAAAACTAAAGCATTTTATCAATTGATTTTAGATACAACTCCATTTTATGCCGAGAGTGGCGGGCAAGTTGGCGACACCGGCACCTTGCAATTTGGCGAAGAAATTATTGAGGTAAACAACACAAAAAAAGAAAACGACCTCATTATTCATTTTACTGACAAACTACCCATCGAAATAAACGGGTTAGGTTTGGCAAAAGTAAATGTTGAAAGAAGAAGAGAAGTTACTGTACACCATAGCGCAACACATTTAATGCATGCAGCCTTGCGATCAGTTTTGGGCAAACACGTAGCACAAAAAGGGAGCCTTGTAAATGAGGAGCATCTTCGTTTTGATTTCTCGCATTTTGCCAAAGTAACGGAAGAAGAAGTAGCTGCAGTTGAAAAAATAGTGAACGAAAAAATAAGGGAAAATATTCCTGTGGTGATAAAATCAATGCACAAAGATGAAGCGATTACGCTGGGTGCGATGGCTTTGTTTGGAGAAAAATATGGGGATGTGGTAAGAGTGGTTGTGATGGATCCAAACTATTCAATCGAATTGTGTGGCGGCACCCATATAGGCAGTACCGGCGAGTTAGGCATCTTTAAAATAAAGTATGAATCCGCTGTAGCGGCTGGGGTTCGAAGGATAGAAGCAGTTTGCGGCTTTGCTGCGGAGCAGTATATCAATAAAACATTTGCCGAGATGAGCCTTATCAAAGTGTTATTAAAAAATCCAAAAGACACTCAAAGGTCCATTGAAAACCTGGCAGCAGAAAACCATGTTTTGTCAAAAAAAATAGAAGGACTGGAAGCAAGACAACTGGTTGGCATCCGCAAAGACTTATTGCAAAAAGATACGATCATCAACAACGTAACCTTTGTTGGTGAAATCATTGAAGTAGGTAATGCAGATGCGCTAAAGAAATTAAGCGTAGACATCAACAATCACCTGCATGATTCTGTGGTGGTACTTTGCACCAATATTGATGGCAAGGCCTTTGTTGCACTTGGTATATCAGAGACTGTGGTAGCTGCTAAAAAACTGGATGCTGCCAAAATCATCAAGGAACATATAGCGGGATTGATAAAAGGCGGAGGTGGTGGTCAAAGCAATATTGCTACCGCAGGCGGACAAGATATCAGTAATTTAAAAGCAGTAATTGAAAAAGTAAAAGCATTGTTATAAAGAAAGTTTAAGGAAAATGACGTAACAAAAAATCGGAACAGAAGCGGACTTTGCTATGGAAAAATTCGCACGATCAAACCTGATTTATCCATACGCAAGCAATCATATACCATCCATGGTGTTTTCACTCATAGCAAATTGCCCATTTGTGTAATATCAACTGTTGGCCAGAAAAAGCAACGATTAATCGGATTCTTCCAGATGCAATTTCTGATGATGAGCGCCAGCGGCAATATGTAAGGCAAAACCAAAAATGGCGGTGTCTTTCAGGATATTGATCAAAGCCATTTGCCTCATCTCCTTATCGCCCGCATTCAGGTAATTCGGTACATGAATCGATAAAATAAAAATGAACAGAAGTGCTGCAAGCACATAACCGGAAATTTTTACCATTCGATTGGTTAAAAAAGAAACAGATACTAAAATAAAAGCTGCACCTACAATGTATGCCCAGTTAATGCCTCCTGGCAAAAAATTGGGAACAAAAACCAACAGGTCATGTGGATACATAAAATGAAAAACCCCAAATGAAAACAAAACAACGCTTAGCAACTAAATTGCGATTCTTGAAATGACATGATATTGTTTCATAAAAAAGTGAATTTAGACTAAAAAGATATAACAAATTCACCGTGAATGCAACCTTTTCAACCATTATTTAAAATATCTTACAAACGAATTGATTACAGATATTTAGTCCTATTTCATTCTTCTATATACAATTGTTTTAGGAAATACTTTTTCAAGATATGGGTATGGAATCAACTGTCGATTCGGATGGCTTAGTATTGAAATGTAGATAAATGTATCCAATAAGCCCAGCCACAATGGAAGAAAACAATACTGCAATTTTTGCCCCAACGATGATTTCTGCATCCTTGAAAGCCAGTAACGTTATAAAGATGGACATAGTGAATCCAACGCCACCTAAAAAGCCTGCACCAATCACATGCCTCCAGTTGATATCATCTGCGAGGCTACTGATTTTTAGTTTAACTGCAGCAAAACAAAAAAGCACCACACCCAAAGGTTTGCCTACTATTAATCCTAATAAAATACCAATACTGTTTTTGGATGCCAGCTCGTAGTGCCAGCCAGTGAGAAACACAATGCCTGTATTTGCCAGGGCAAATAAGGGAAGTATCACAAACGCAACTGGTTTGTGCAGGTAGTGCTGTAGAATATAAGAGGTGGATTTTTGATCTCCATTGCCAAATGGAATTGCAAAAGCTAATAATACACCACTTACAGTAGCATGCACGCCTGACTGTAACATAAAATACCACATTACAACGCCGGGTACAAGGTAAAACACCAGGTTTCGGATTTTTAGCCGGTTCAAAATAAGCAGGAATACGAAAATACCAATCGCCGCACCAAAGTAGCCCGGTAAAAAGGTATCAGTATAAAACAAAGCAATCATGACAATAGCGCCTAAATCATCAATTATAGCGAAGGCCGTTAAAAAAATTTTTAGTGAAACGGGTACCCGATCTCCCAGCAACGAAAGAATTCCTAAAGCAAAGGCGATATCCGTTGCCATCGGAATGCCAAATCCTGCCTGTGTTGCAGATCCGCTATTGACTACAAAGTGTAAAATAGCAGGAGCCAGCATACCCCCAATTGCCGCAAAAAATGGCAGTGAGGCATTTTTTAAAGTTGACAACTCGCCAATGTAAATTTCCCGTTCAATCTCCAACCCAACCAATAAAAAAAAGATGGCCATCAGCCCATCATTGATCCAGTATTCAATAGGATGATTCAGGTGTATGTTTACATTTTCGAAGCCAACACTTTGGTGCCAAAAATGAAGATATCCAGCTCCAAAAATACTGTTTGCTATAATGATGGATAAAAATGTACAGCCAATTAATATCAAGCCTCCCGACTTCTCACTATTAAAGAAGTCTGAAAACAATTTGGATACTGATCTTTTCATGTGCCTTAAATTTATTTGTGGTGCATTGTGATTCCGACTACGATTGAATCGATCATCAAACATTTAAACGTTTACTTTTTTCGATGTAAATCCGATGCTGATATTTTAAGTGGTTACATCTTTTAAATGACTGCAGTGATGCTGGATTTATTGTTCCAACGATCCTGAAATTTGCACTTTACCGCAATAGTGCTCAATTTCCATTCCCTTTTGTAAAATGAACTTTCGCAATTAACGAAATCGGCTGCTCAGCGAATATCCGATTCTTCGGGAATTGGTAAATCAATTTGCAATTGTGTAAAGTAATTTTCCCTTGCAGCACGATAAAACCAAAGAACATCCGCAATATTATCATGACCATGTATGTCGGCCAGTTTAAAAACCAGTAAGTACAATAATCCAGCAGCAGGCATGGAATGGATTTTATGATTGATGGAAGTCCACTTACTATACGGAGGAAGGATACGGGTTTCCTGGTGTTCCCTGAACAATCCATACGACATATCATGCAGCTCAATTGTTCGATAAATATGTGCCCGTGTTACTTCTAAAGTCTCCAAATAAGGACCAAGAATTTCTATCGCAGCCACCAAACTTACCAATCCATGCCGCAGATGAGCTGGCTTACCGGTTAAGGGATGTGGAATAATCATTGATTTATCTTCTGCCGTCTTTCCGATATCGTGTAAAAGTGCCACTACTTTCAACTCGCTTTTCAATTCGTCCTTGTTGATCTTTAGATGGTCCATAAGGTTAAACATGCTGCCATAAAAACCGGTTGCCGATTGTTGAAAAATAGCCTCCACGTTATCATGCACCTTCTGCAGATGATGCGTTAGCATTATACCGCTTGCATTGCAATAGTGACTATCAATCGTGGTGGATGCCTTTTGCCACCAATCGGATTGCTTTATTTTTTCTTCTATCTGCCGGGGGTTAAACATAACTAAATGAGAAAAAAATATGGTGCCTGCTTATTGAACAAATACTTGGAGCAAAAATATTCAATTTGTCAACAGGCTGTTTCATAAAACCCGAATGTTTAAGTATTCCGGCCCGCTATTCTGCAAGCAGAAGGATTTTTCCGTTAAGAATCAATAGTCCGGAACTTACATAAAAACAAAAGACCCAGCATTCGCTGGGTCTTTTAAGTGGTGCGAGCCGGGGTTGAACCGGCGACACATGGATTTTCAGTCCATTGCTCTACCAACTGAGCTATCACACCTTCCCTATTGGGGCAGCAAAAATAGGAGTTTCTATTCAATTATTACAAATCAATACAATCATTTTGAAAAAAAGATAAAAGAATGGGTGGAGAACGAAGCCCACCCTGTATTGCAGCATTAAAATGTTTTATTTTAACGAGGCTATATCTATCACAAACCGATAACGAACGTCAGCCTTTAACATTCTTTCGTAGGCTTCATTTACCTTAGATATATTGATAACTTCTACATCCGATACGATACTGTGCTCTGCACAATAGTCCAACATTTCCTGTGTTTCTTTTATACCGCCAATTAAAGAACCGGCTAAAGACCTGCGTTTGCCGATCAGGCTGAAGGCATGCACAGCAGAAGGCTGGGGAGGAACACCTACGACTACCATCGTGCCATTTAGTGTTAATAAATTCAGGTATTGGTTGTAATCATGTTGCGCAGAAATGGTACTTAAAATAAAATCAAATTTACCCTGCAATTTTTTCATTGTTTCAGGGTCGCTGGTCACTTCAAAATGATGGGCACCTAAATTCAACGCATCTTGCTTTTTGGATGCGGACGTACTTAGTACAGTAACATCTGCTCCAAATGAAGCTGCAAATTTCACCCCCATGTGACCCAAACCGCCCAAGCCAACAATGGCAACTTTATGGCCCTTGCCAATTTTCCAATGACGCAATGGAGAATACGTCGTAATCCCGGCGCATAACAAAGGGGCAACGCCTTCAATGGGTAACTTTTCAGATACATGTAAGGTGTACTTTTCGTCAACTACTATCCGTGTAGAATATCCGCCATAGGTTGGGTTACCAGCTTTATCAACGCCGTTGTAAGTACCTACCATTCCATTATCACAATATTGTTCTTCATTGGCTAAACAACTCGAACATGTTCGACAGGAATCGACAAAACAGCCGACACCAGCCAGTTCCCCCACAATAAATTCATTAACATGTGAACCCACTTTAGTGATACGACCCACAATTTCGTGACCAGGTACCATTGGGTAAATAGAACCGCCCCACTCATTGCGAACCTGGTGGATGTCGGAATGGCAAACACCACAATATAAAATCTCAATCTGCACATCGTTCGGACCTACTTCTCTTCTTTCAAAATTGAAAGGTGCCAACGGTGTAGCTGCGTTTTTTGCTGCATAAGCATTAATTGTTGTCATAATGTTTGATTTATATTTTTTGAATATTAAAATATTATTTGCATTTCATGTCTTTCAATAAAAAAAAATTAAGCAATGCAGATTCTTTTACTTTTTAAACAAATAACAAAATTAATACCGCACTGTTTCTTTAAAGTTTATCGCATTCACTTTCTAATACAGGCATACTAATAACCATCTGTTTACATCTTAGTAACCTGCTGATTCAGAATACCTATTGAATTTGATAAAAATACATTTTACAAAATGGGCTTCTCAAAACACTGAGAAACCCATTTTTGTAAATCAATCTATTTATTTGTAAAATTTTCGCTTTAGCCGCAGCAGATACACATCCTGATCTTATCGGAAAATATGCGTTTAATTACCATACACGCTTAAAAACTTAATCCGCATAATCTTCAACTGCTCCCAGTTAAACCCGCTCTCAGCCAGTTCTTCCTGGGCTATCTGCAGACTACTGGTTTCACAGGCTTTAAAATAATCGATGATTTCCTCCTGTTCGTATTCATCTACCAATTCATTGATGGCATAATCAAGATTGAGCTTGGTGCCACTTGCTACAATGGTTTCCATTTCTTCCAACAACTCATCAATCTTAAGATCCTTGGTTTTTGCAATGGTTTCCAAAGGTATCTTCTTATCTACATTCTGAATGATAAAAATCTTATTGTTGTTCCTGTTTACAACTCCCTTCATCACAAAATCATCAGGCTTTTCTATTCCGTTTTCTTCTACATATTTTGCTACCAGGTCTACAAATTTTTTGCCATAACGCAGGGCCTTCCCCTTGCTAACACCCTGGCATTTTTCCAATTCTTGTATTGTTGTTGGATAAAGGGTCGCCATGTCTTCGATACTACCTTCTAAAAAAATCACAAAGGGCGGCAAGTTCTTTTCTTTAGCCACTTTCTTTCTTAAATCCATCAACATTTCAACCAGCTTTTCATCGGTTGAACTAGCAGGTAATTCAGTAGCGCCGCCTTCATCATCATCGGCATCTGCTCCTTCATATAAGTTATTCAACACAATTTTAAATGAAACTGGCTTCTTTAGAAATGCTTCCCCTTTTTTAGTAAACTTTAATACGCCGTATTCTTCAATGTCCTTTTTTATAAACCCCTCTAAAATCATCTGGCGCATCAGCGAGTTCCAGAAATGCTCCTCTTTTTCTTTGCCAATGCCAAAAAAGTCTCTTTCATCATGGCGGAACATTTTTACCTGAGGATTGGGCTTGCCGAGCAGAATGTGCATCAGGTAAATCATCGTAAATTGCTCATCTAATCCCTTGATTATATTCAATACCTGTTTTGCCTCATTTTTTGCCTCAATTTGTTCCCTTGGAGTATTACAGTTGTCGCACATGTTGGTACACTGTCCGGTATCATATTCTTCCCCAAAATAGTTCAGTAAAATCTTTCTACGGCACACGGCACTTTCAGCATAAGAGACCGTTTCGTTGATCAACTGGGCACCCACTTCTCTTTCGCTCAAGGGTTTGTCACGCATCAGATGCTCCAGTTTGGCCACATCTTTATGAGAGTAATACAATATACATTTCCCTTCCATTCCATCCCGTCCTGCACGTCCGGTTTCCTGGTAGTAATTTTCAATTGATTTGGGAATATTAAAGTGAATTACAAAACGAACGTCTGGCTTATCGATCCCCATACCAAAAGCGATGGTTGCAACAATCACTTGTACATTTTCATTCAAAAAAAGATCCTGTCTTTCTGCACGTAACTTACTATCAAGGCCTGCATGATAGGCAACTGCTTTTATGCCATTGGCCATCAGCATGTCTGCAAGCTCCTCAGTGGTTTTACGGTTAAGCGTGTAAATAATCCCGCTTTTTCCTTTATTTTGAGAAATAAACCGAACGATGCTGGTTAGCGTTTGCTCTTTCTTTATTTTGGGTAAAATTTCGTAATATAAATTGGGCCTGTTAAAGGAGGAAATATAGATTTGTGGGTTGCGTAATCCCAGGTTCCTAAGGATATCACTTTGAACTTTCGGGGTAGCAGTAGCCGTTAGCGCAATCATAGGTGCATCAGGATTGATCAGCTCCATCATTTCCCTAAGACGGCGATATTCCGGTCTGAAATCGTGCCCCCATTCAGAGATACAATGTGCTTCATCAACTGCAAAAAACGAAACATTCAGGTCTCTAAAAAACTCAATATTTTCTACCTTCGTTAGCGTTTCAGGGGCAACATATAACATTTTGGTTTTGCCGGTAGTAAGGTCATCCTTTACAATTTTCTGCTGTCCCTTATTAAGTGTACTATTTAAAAAATGGGCAACATCATCCTTGCTGCTATAACTTCTCACCAGATCAACCTGATTTTTCATCAGTGCAATTAATGGCGAAACGATGATAGCACAGCCCTGGCTAATGATCGCAGGCAATTGGTAACACAAACTTTTACCACCGCCGGTTGGCATAATTACCAATGCATCGTTGCCTGCCAATAAATTTTGTATGATTTTTTCCTGTGGTTCCTTAAATCCATTAAAACCAAAGTAGTCCTTTAATTGGGCGGTGAGGTTTAAATTTTTTTCTTTGCTGATTGCTTTTACCATTTTCCTTTCCACCGGTTTTGACCCGGGTTCTTTATCAGCAGTCGGTTTTTTTTTTGCTTTTACTGTAGCCATGTCTTTCTTTTTCCCCAAGCTGGTTTTAAATAATTATAGGTTGATTATGTGCTTTTGATTTCATATCCGGGTGATTTACATTGTAAAAATCCAACAGGACGACGAAGTTACTTTAATACACCTGCAAATTCAAATTAAGGTCCTCATTAACCGGGCTTAAGTTAATCAATTTCTTTTAAAGAAGAAACACTATTAAAGAACCATTGGCAATCGGTTGGTATTGATATGATTATTCAAAACCGCAAAAGTATAAATTGCTAAATAGTTAACTTACTAGCGTAAAATCCATTACTCTTTGTGTTATGAGCGATTTAAAGTAGGTTTGCTACTCTAAAAAATGACCGACCAAAAAATTATACAAACGGCACTCAGAACCATTCAATTAGAAGCGGCCGCCATCAGCAGGTTGCAGGATTTTATTAATACTGATTTTGAAAAGGCATTGGAAGTGATTGCTGCGCTAAAGGGACGGTTGGTGGTAAGTGGGATAGGTAAAAGCGCTATCATTGCACAGAAAGTAGTCGCTACTTTCAATAGTACCGGAACGCCTGCATTATTTATGCATGCTGCCGATGCGATACACGGAGATTTGGGAATGGTGCAAAAAGACGATATAATGATCGTTATTAGCAAAAGTGGCGATAGCCCTGAAATAAAGGCATTGGTTCCTTTGGTTAAAAATTTTGGTAATATCTGTATTGGCATCACAGGCAATATGGATTCATTTTTGGCAAATCATAGCGATATTGTTTTAAATACTACTGTGGAACACGAAGCTTGCCCCCATAACCTGGCACCTACCGCCAGCACAACAGCACAAATGGTGATGGGAGATGTGTTGGCAGTCTGCCTGATGGAGATGAAGGCTTTTGGAACGGCTGATTTTGCCAGGTATCATCCCGGTGGCGCATTGGGGAAAAGATTGTTTTTGAAAGTGGCAGATCTGGCTGCTCAAAATGAAAAGCCTTCTGTAAAACCGGATGCCTCCATAAAAGAAGTAATTGTAGAGATGACTAAAAAGCGCCTTGGTGTAACGGCGGTTGTAAATGAAAACAACATTATTGAAGGAATTATAACGGATGGTGATCTGAGGCGTATGCTGGAAAAATCGGGTGGCTTTGAACAATTGAGTGCTAAAGACATCATGTCAAAAACGCCTTATACCGTAGATGAGCAGGTGTTAGCCGTAGATGCGCTGGAAATGATGAAAGCAAAGGCCATTAGCCAATTAGTAGTAGTAACCCAAAAAAACTATAGGGGTATTATTCATATCCATGATATTATCAAAGAAGGAATTATTTAATAACTGTAGCCTTTGCACACAGTAACCAAACATAAAAAAATATAAATATGACCAAGAACAATTACGTTGCAATTATGGCCGGCGGAATAGGTAGCAGGTTTTGGCCCATGAGCAGAACTAATTTTCCAAAGCAATTTTTAGACATTTTAAATACCGGCAGAACACTGATCCAATCAACATATGACAGGTTTGCATTGTTTATTCCCGTTGATCATATTTACATTGTGACCTCCGGGCAATACAAAGATATTGTTGCAGATCAACTTCCCGATTTGCCCGTTGAAAATATTTTATGCGAACCTTCCCGCAAAAACACGGCTCCCTGTATTGCCTATATTTCTTACAAACTACAGCAGATAAATCCAGAAGCCAATTTGATTTGTGCCCCGGCAGATCATATCATACTGGAGCCCGATAACTTTAAAAAGAAATGCCTGGAGGCGCTTCATTTTACCGCTAACATTAAAGCGTTGGTTACATTGGGTATTAAACCTACGCACCCAAACACGGGTTACGGTTATATTCAATACGAGCAACTGGCCGTTAGCGAGAACGTGTATAAAGTAAAAACTTTTACCGAAAAGCCCGATAAGGATTTGGCCAAAACATTTATTTCAAGCGGCGATTTTTTATGGAATGCCGGAATCTTTGTGTGGCAGATCAAAAATATCATCAGAGCATTTGAAATCTTTTTGCCAGAAATGCATGAAGTGTTTGATGCAGAAAAAAGCAATTTCAACACGCCTGGCGAAAAAGAAGCAATCGAAAGAATTTACCCGCTTTGTGTAAATATTTCCATCGATTATGGCGTAATGGAAAAAGCGGACAATGTGTACATCATTCCTTCTTCTTTTGGCTGGAGCGATTTGGGTACATGGGCAAGCGCCTACGATAATCTGGAAAAAGATTACCTGGAAAATGCCGTGGCAGGAAGCAATGTAATGATCATTGACGCTACCAAAAACATCATTCATGCCGACAATAAAAAATTGGTGTTGATACAAGGCCTTGATGATTTTATTGTGGTAGACACCGAAGACGTGTTACTGATTTGTAAAAAAGACAAAGAGCAGGCTATTAAAGAATATGTGGCAGAAGTGAAGCGGAATAAAGGTGATAAGTTTTTGTAG
>JBGSMI010000068.1:0-10207 GCA_041740215.1 Ferruginibacter sp. | reverse complement strand
ATTTCACTACAAAGGTTTTCTGCTGTACTGGGAATCATAGAATTTAGAAATTCAGTTTTTTCATACTTTTTCCGCTTGCTTTTTGGTATTGGTTGTTTTATGTTTAGCAATTATTTTAGCTGCCCTTTCTGTTACTTTTTCATCCATCGGCTTGTATTGCATCATAGATCCGGGAAAGTCTTCCGGGCCCTGGATACAAGTGCTTTTTTTGGTTTGTTTCATATTATAAATTTAGCTTTTTTAGAAGTATAAATCAATTAATTTCTTAGCATTTATCTCGTCAATAAACATCTTTAATCCATAAAGCGTTTTAGCTCCTTAGCGTTCATAATATGGCCGGGGGCGGTTCTTTGCAACAAAAGCAACATATCCTTCAAATCCTTCGTCAAGAGCAATTTTACAGCACAATGCTATCATGCATTTACCCACACCATTGTATAGACTGACGGGGCTTTTGTTGAAATCGTTTATCTCCATATTGGCACATTCTAAAAATCCTTTTGATGGCTTAACCGCAACCAACCCCTGCAAAATATTTTCATCCCCCTCTCTACAAATTTTATATACCACAAATCCATCTTTTATTGACTGTGAAAAATCAAATTCCCTGAACTGGTGACGGTGCTTTTTTATCTCTGCAGTATTGGTCTGCAGGGCTAAACCATTGTATTTTTCGCCGGTGGCATTAAGTTTTAAAGCATTGTTTAGGTAATAGGTTTTGTCCATCAAATAAAGTTAATGCAACCAATGGTTTTGGTCAAGTATATGTTTTAATTGTAACGTGTTAAATCGTGGCTGGTTTTACAACAAGAACTAAAGCCTCTAATTAAAAGCACCAGCAAACCTTAAGCTTCTGTTTACAGTGGGCGTAAAATAATTTAGTAACTAACTAACAATCCAACTAAATACCACCCATTTTGTTTTTGTACCTTTACATTAAGTAAGTAGACATGGCAAAAGAAAAAAAAGCTCCTAAAGAGGAAGTAATTCATAATGATTTTATAGAGGTATTTGGCGCAAGGGAGCACAACCTGAAAGATATCGACATCAAAATTCCCAAGAATCAATTGGTAGTGTTTACCGGAGTAAGCGGTAGTGGTAAGTCTTCGCTGGCATTCGATACCATTTACAACGAAGGGCAGCGGCGATACATGGAAAGCTTTAGCGCTTACGCAAGGCAGTTTATGGGCGATATGGAGCGGCCGGATGTGGATAAGATCACCGGACTTTCACCCGTAATTTCTATTGAACAAAAAACTACCAACAAGAACCCACGAAGTACGGTTGGTACCATCACTGAAATATATGATTTCCTTCGTTTGCTGTACGCAAGGGTAGGTGAGGCTTATAGCTACAACACCGGTAAAAAGATGGTGAAGTTTAGTGAAGAGGAAATTGTGAGCGATATCTTTTCAAAGTTCAACACGAAAAAAATCAGTTTGCTGGCGCCGTTAGTTCGTGGCCGTAAAGGGCATTATCGGGAACTTTTTGAAGATGTACGGAAGAAGGGCTACCTGAAAGTACGCATTGATGGAGAAGTAAAAGACCTTGTGGCAAAAATGCAGGTAGATCGTTATAAAATTCATGATATCGAAGTAGTAGTAGATCGGCTTGCGGTAACGGATGACATGAAAGTAAGGGTCAGCCAAAGCGTACAAAAAACGTTACAGGTGGGTAAAGACCTGATGTTTTTATTGATCAACGATGATAACAAAGTGGTGCAATACAGCAAGCAGTTGATGTGTATTGACACCGGTATTAGTTACGAAGAACCTTCTCCCAATGCGTTCTCATTTAACAGTCCGTATGGAGCCTGCCCAACCTGCAAAGGACTGGGCACGGTGTACACGATTGACATGGATGAAGTGGTTCCCGATAAAACAAAAAGTGTAAAAGCGGGAGGGATAGTTCCGCTTGGCGAGGAACGGGATGCCAGTGTATTTCAGCAGGTAATTGTGTTTGCCAAAAAGCATAAAATCAATTTGGATAAGGCGTTGAAAGATTTGCCGGAAGGTCAGTTGGATTTGCTCCTCTATGGCGACCAGCAAATTAACCCGGCACTCGAACTTGACCTGAGTGATGAAACGGTACCATTGGAATATACCGGCAGTTATGAAGGGATAATTCCAATGCTGAAAAGATGGTTTGCGGCTCCGCAAAGTGGTGAATCATTGCGGGAATGGGTAGAGAAATTTATGCAGTTAAAGAAATGTGATACCTGCAATGGAACCCGTTTGAGAAAGGAGAGTCTTTGGTTTAAGGTAGATGAAAAAAATATTGCAGAATTAAGCGCATTAAATCTTGATAAACTGGCAGTATGGTTTGAAGCGGTGGAGAAAAGATTGAGTAACAAACAGAACGCCATCGCCAAAGATGTATTGAAAGAAATCAGGGAGCGGTTGCAGTTTTTGTTGGATGTGGGCCTTACTTATCTCACACTCAACCGTTCCTCCAAAAGCTTGAGTGGTGGCGAGTCGCAGCGTATCAGGCTGGCTACACAAATAGGATCACAACTACAGGGTATCACTTATATTTTGGATGAACCCAGCATTGGCTTACACCAGCGGGATAACCAACGATTGATTGGTGCCTTACAGAATTTAAGAGATATTGGCAATAGTGTATTGGTGGTAGAGCATGATAAAGACATCATGTTGGCATCCGACTACCTGGTAGATATTGGACCCAAAGCGGGCAAGCATGGTGGCGAAATTGTAGCGATGGGCACACCCAAACAAGTACTTGCATCAGGGTCCGATACGGCGCTTTATCTAAATGGAAAAAAGTCTATCGCGGTGCCAAAAGAAAGACGAAAAGGCAACGGCAATTTTGTAGAAATAAAAGGTGCACAGGGAAATAATTTAAAGAACGTGAGTGTGAAATTTCCGCTAGGAAAATTGATATTGATTACCGGCGTAAGCGGTAGTGGAAAATCAACATTGATCAATGAAACATTGTATCCATTGCTGAATAAACACTGTTATGATTCAAAGGCGAACCCGCTGGAGTTTAAGTCTATAAAAGGATTGGAGCATGTAGATAAAGTAATTGAGATTGACCAGTCGCCAATTGGCAGAACACCGCGAAGTAATCCAGCCACTTACTGTGGATTTTTTACAGACATCCGCACTTTGTTTGCGGCTGTGCCTGAAGCAAAAATTCGTGGATACAATGCAGGACGTTTTTCTTTCAATGTAAAGAGCGGTAGGTGTAATGTGTGCGAAGGCGGTGGCATGCGGGTGATTGAAATGAATTTTTTACCGGATGTATATGTACACTGCGAAAAGTGCAATGGCAAAAGATACAACAGGGAAACGCTTGAGATAAGATACAAGGGAAAATCGATCAGCGATGTATTGGATATGACTGTAGATGAAGCCGTAGAATTTTTTCAGGCAGTACCTTTTATTTATCGTAAAATAAAAGTGTTGAGAGAGGTTGGCCTCGGTTACATCACACTCGGGCAAAGTGCCGTAACGCTGAGTGGTGGAGAGGCACAGCGGGTAAAGCTATCAACAGAGCTTGGTAAAAAAGATACCGGTAAAACATTTTATATTTTAGATGAACCAACTACAGGCTTACATTTTCAGGACATTCAACATTTGTTGGAAGTATTGACCAAACTGGTAGAACGAGGCAATACTGTTTTAGTGATTGAACACAATATGGATGTGATAAAAGTGGCAGATCATGTAATTGATATCGGCCCTGAGGGCGGTGATGGGGGCGGATTGGTTTTATTTGAAGGCGTGCCTGAAGATTTGATAAAAGTGAAGGGGAGCTTTACGGGGCAGTATCTAAAAGCAGAGCTGGGATGATAAATAAAGAGTAATGAATGATGAGTAATGATGAGTGATGAATTAGGAATGATAAAATGAATGATGGGTAACAGAAAATTATAAAAATTAAAAAGGTCCATACTTTTCAGTACGGACCTTTTTTAAAAGTAGCAAAGCTCAATATTAAAGTTTTAAAGTTGTGGTTCCAGGGGTATCATCGTAGAGGTATTTACGATGTTTCCAGTAACTTCTTTATCTCGCTTTGCCACTTTATTGTATTTATCCAAAAACAAACCATTTAGATTTAATGCATTCATCAATGGCATTACTTTTTTGTAATGCTGTCAGCCAGGTTAAAAATTGAAAATTGAACAGGCGCTACTTTACAACTATTGTTGGCAAAGTGATTGTAGATTTTGGCAGTTGAGCTGCCTTAGATTGGTTGTATATCATCACCAGAACAAAGCTGGTAATCAATATTGCCATTTTTAAAAATAAAGGGGTGGCGTGTAAATCTTTCTTCATTTTGGATATTGGTTTTATATTTTAAAATCTTGATGGACATTTTGTACTACCTGCTCCCCTTCTCGACGGTGAACCTTCGTATACATCTCCCAGCCTAACACCTAGCTTCAATACAAACGAAAAATAAGCGTCCATATTTTTGGGATTTCCACGCTGAAGACCAGGCTCAAAACGTGGCGAACCGTTTACTAAACTTGTAAATGCCTTATCGAAAACCTGGCTTGCAATGACCGCCTTCTCTGGTCTAAGGTTCTGATAAAATAAATTTGGGTCAACATAATCAGTACTTAAATCGTCAATGTAGTCTGTAAAAGTTTTTCGATATAATAATTCAAGCGATAAGTTTAATTTAGATGAAGCAAAATATTTTAATCCCCCTCCCATGGGGATGTTCAATTGTTTTAAGGAGTATGGTTTTCTTGACGGATATTCTTTAAATCCCTGTCCTTCTGTTCGTAATGGTTGTAACTCATACCACGTTTGATTGCCATTCTGGTCTGAGATGGAACCCATTGGATTAAATTTAAACATTCCTACACCTGCAAAAAGATAAGGCCTCACTCGGGGTGCATATTCTTCATTATTTTTATTTAATAACATCAGCGGAAAAACATCGATTGCAGCGTACACTTCAAACATGTCACTCTTAAAATCAAGGTTTCTTTGCTTGCGATACAGTTCATCTCTGCCATCGGTTTTAATTATGTTATCTTTTCCTTCTACGTAAGTAAATTGTGCGGCCAGTCTAAATCCAAGCCATTCGGACGGTGAAAAATTTATAAATCCACCTTTCATCAATTTGGTAAGTGGCAGGTTTAAGTCTTTGACAAAAGTAGTGCCTTTACCACGGTGTCCCCCAAGATCACCAAGGAAGAAAGTTGGTCCAAAGTTTAAACCCGCTTCAATTTTGAATCTGGTATCTCCAATCATAAAATGCTGTGCATTTGAAGTTGAAGAAAGAAAAAAAATAAATATCAGGGTGAAAAATCCATTATGAATTACATAATGTAAATAGTTTTTCATGTGTCACCAGTTTAGGTATACGGATTGAGATATTTGGATTTGTAATTGGGTTTTCAGGGTAATTAAAACCTTATATCATCTCATACGAAACGAGGACTTATAAAAAATATTGTATTAGAGGAAGGAAATTATGCAGTGTATTTCATTTTAATATGAGGGATATTGTCTTCCAGATATATTTCGTTAAATGCAGTGAAACCAAGGCTTTCGTAGAAATTCATCAGGTGAAATTGCGCAGATATAGTTATGTTTCTACAGTTAAATTGGTTAATTGTTTGTACGATTGCCTTTAACACAAGCGTTCGTCCTTTGCCTGTTTTTCGGTGAAGTGGTGAAGTTACTACCCGACCTATACTTGCATCCGGGTAAGAGATTCCTGGAGGTAAAATACGACAATACGCTGCAAGTTGAGCACCATCCCAACCTGTGAGATGCCAACTTTTAAAATCTTTATCGTCGGCATCCTGGTACACACAATTTTGTTCTACTACAAAAACTTCGTTGCGTAGTTGCATGATTGCATATAATTCTGCAACACTTAATTCATTGAATGCAGTACATTTCCAGTTTAGTTCCATCAGGTTTGCGATTGATTCATGTTGGTATTGTCCATTTTAAACTGCATAACATCTGCAATTGATTTCGCACGTGTTTTAGCAAGCGTGGCAATCCTACCATCAAACAATTCGTTTACAGTTGAATTGAATAACGTGAGCCAGGTTTTAAAATGTTCTCTTTGTAGGGGTATTTGATTATTAAGATGGTAATGCACTTCCATAGCATTTCTTTGATAAACCGGGTTGTCGAGCAAAATGCCTTCCCAAAAATCTACAATTACGGGAATATGTTGTTGCCAATTTATCTTCACAATCTCTGTAAAAATAAAACCAATGGTGGGGTCTTGTTTTACCTTTTCATAAAACGAAATAATCAGTTGTTCAATATCCTGCCGGCTGCTGATGTCTTTTTTCATTGATTCTTACATGTATTTATTAAAGGTAAAATTTCACTGAGAGAAATAGGTCTTTCCTCATCATCTATTTCAATCACTACGCAATAGCCATTAGCCCCACCAGCCTTTTTCAATGCAGCTACCAGTTTTTGCTGGTCACTTTGTAGCAACTTTCCATCAGCTTCACTCCAGATTTCTTTTGTACATAAACAGCCCATGGTAGGTGTTTGCGGGTAATACAACTCGTCGGCATAATATTCAGGGTTTACCGTAGTGCCATGTGCAATGATTTCAGTTCTGCCAGCCTTGCCAGCATAGAAAGATTCATATAAAGGCAGGTAATATTTGAGGTTTTCTGGTAATAGTTTTTTGTACCAACCTTCTGTCCAGACTTTATCAATGATAGAAGAATCCATAAAGAAATGCTGGAGACTTGTTTCAAAAGGCATAGTTAACTGAATGTTGGTAGTTGGACCAATAAAAGAGTTCGAGCTGGTATCAAAACCATGCATCCTATAAATACCTTGCGGTGTATTTCCGTTGGTAAGGTATCCGGGTAAATTGCTGATGCTTCTTGCCAGTTGTGGTACAGAAAAAATACCGCCATATTCATCCGTTACAAATTTCCCTGTTGAATCTTTAATCATAGCAAGCCCTGGATAATTTCGGTTCTTTCGCTGGAAACTATATAGGATGGTTTGGTTCCTTATAAAACCTGGGCCAATAATTTCAGAAAGAAAATGACGTTTCTTTACAGGTAATGGATCTTGCAGGCGATTCACTAATTGTCGCAAAATGGCCTCGTCCTTATCACTTTTTATCAACGTTGCCTTTTTATTTTCAAAGTTAATGCCGTTAAGCAACTGTCTATTATATACCAAAAGATATTCCGCACACATCGCAAGTACCTTCGCATTGTTGGTAGCCGTTAGTAATGAACTCACTTGTTTTGAAAATAACATCGGGTAATTTGTATAAACCAATTCTAATAGTGCTCTTTGAAAGCCGGCTGTTCGTTTTTCAACAGAGTCAAAGGCGAGAAAAATCCTGGCATCTGTCCAGGGCGATTTGTACTGCAATAGCTCCATCCCCCAAAAAGCATCTATCCAGTTATCTTCTGTATCCTCATTTAATGGAAAAGATAGATTTTTGGTAATGGTATTTTGAATAATGTTTCGATGAAGAATTACTTTATTTTCTTTAATGGCTCCCTTAAAATATACCGGAGCTGTAGGTTGTGATAACGAAATGAAAGGAACGATAAAAATTAATAGAAACGGGAAGAGAATAGCTTTTGTCATTACAGCAAATTTAATGAAAATGCTAGTAAGACCATTTGGTGGGCGCATTTAAAATTGTCGCAGCTCAATAGAGGGTTGCCAACCTTTTTTAAAAAGTTTTTAGCAGAAAAGAACCTGCACAAGGTTGGTAACCCTTAAGACAATTTTAAAGGCACCCCATTTGGTGAATTGCTTTTGCATTTTTAAAGGGTGGTAGACTAAAATGATGATCTAAAAAGATGATCTAAAATCATCAAAGCTGTTCAATAGCGGAAAATAGTATGTTCATCTTGTTGCAACCTTGTCCGCTGATAGCCGTTTGCGTTATTGTACATTGGCTATCATAAAGGCTTGTAGTCTATTAAAGACGTCAAATAATACCAGGTTATCCCATGTGTCAACGTGTTCTGCCCCTCCATACAAAACATACTGGTTGGTTACATTGGCTGCTATTAGTTTGTCTCTGGCAATTGTAGCCTGCGTTGCGCTCACCAATGGGTCATCAGAGCCATACAGTAGCAATGTTGCAGGTGAAACTGATGTGATAAAATTTACCGGACTCGAATTGGCGTAAAGTTGCGGGTCTTGGGTAAGCGTTTTGCCAATTGCAGAAGCCAGTAAAATAGATAGAACAGGATTTCCACCAACGGGGTTAGTAAACATCTGTGCAAGGTCTGTAGGACCCGAAAGCGATGCCAACACTTTTGGTTTTATCGGTCCATTGTATTTATATCCCTGCAGCAAAGCTAAATGCCCCCCGGCGCTTGCACCTATTATAGCGAATTTATTTGATATACCATACAGCGCTAATTTGCCGTCAATAAATTCCAGCGCGGCCTTTACGTCATTTTCCTGAGTAGGAAAGAGGTTATTGGGGGCTGCCGATAAACGGTAGTTGATATTAAATATGGCGTAATCCGGAAGTCTTCTTTTAAAGGTATCTACAAAAGGCGTCAACTCACTCTTATCTCCAGATACCCAAGCACCACCATGTATCAAGACCATTGCCTTGGTAAGCGAACTGCTTCTTCCGGCAGGTAAATAAATATCCATAGTTTGCAACGGGTCAGTGCCATAAGGCACATTTAAAAATGTGGCTCCAGCTACCATGTTGTTTTCTGCTGATTGTTCCTTTTCACAGGAAAATAAAACAATTGATACCATAATTACTCCAAGAAATTTGATTGCTTTCATTTTCGTAAATGTTTTAAAAAAATAGGTGTTTTGTTGTAATATACACTGTATCGCCTTTATAAATACAAATGTTCACTATTCAATGTTCAACGGACCTGGCAAATAAGATAGCTTCTATTGAAAAATCCGCATTGATTGGCTTATCATCTGGAAACTAAAATAGGTAAGATTCCATCAATAACCGTACTTCTCTTTCCACAAGGTTTTCAGGTGTTTTTGCATTTCCTGTTCCCTTGCATTTAAGCCAGGTTTATAAAACGTGGTCCCACTTATTTTGCCGGGCAGGTATTCCTGCGCTTTAAAATTATTTTCGTAATTGTGTGAGTAAGCATAATCCTTGCCATAATTTAAATTTTTCATCAGTTTCGTGGGTGCATTGCGAATATGCAATGGAACAGGCAGATCGCCAAGTTGCTGAACAGCCGCCATTGCCTCGCTAATAGCCACTACCGCCGCATTACTTTTGGCAGAACTTGCTAAGTAAGTTACGCACTGCGATAAGATGATCCGTGACTCGGGATAACCGATTTTATTTACCGCATCAAAAGTGGCATTGGCCAGCAAGAGCGCATTGGGATTGGCATTGCCAATATCTTCACTGGCCAGTATCAATAAACGGCGTGCAATAAATTTTACATCCTCGCCACCTTCAATCATTCTTGCCAGCCAATACACGGCTGCGTTAGGGTCGCTGCCCCGGATTGATTTTATAAAGGCAGAAATGATATCGTAATGTTGCTCGACGCCTTTATCGTAAATGGCAATGCGTTGCTGGGCAACCTGCATTACCTGATCGTCAGTTATCACAATGTCGTCACCAAGCGATTCTGTAACCAGTTCCAGCAGGTTCAGTAATTTTCTGGCATCGCCGCCGGATATTTTTATTAAGGCCGCCGTTTCCTTTAATTCAATTTTTTGTGTTCGTAATATTTCATCCGTTTCAATGGCATGCTGCAACAAAGCTACCAGCTCGGCTTCGTCAAGCGGTTTTAAAACATACACCTGGCAGCGACTCAATAGGGCGCTGTTTACTTCAAATGATGGGTTTTCGGTAGTAGCGCCAATGAGCGTAATAATGCCCTTCTCAACGGCGCCTAACAATGCGTCCTGCTGGCCTTTATTAAAACGATGGATCTCATCTATGAATAGGATAACGTTTGCCTGCGTTTTGGCGTGTTCAATTACCTCCCTTACTTCCTTTACGCCGCTGCTGATGGCGCTCAATGTATAAAACGGCACCTGCAATGTTTGGGCGATGATATTGGCAATGGTTGTTTTGCCCACGCCCGGCGGACCCCATAATATCATGCTGGGTACTTTGCCATGCTCAATGGCAGTGCGCAAAATACTGCCTTTGCCGGTAAGATGCTGCTGACCAGCCAGCTCATTTAAAGTGGTTGGTCGTAAGCGTTCTGCCAGCGGTATTTGGCTTTTAGTCATGTTGTTAAGTTAGG
>JBGSMI010000062.1:0-26447 GCA_041740215.1 Ferruginibacter sp. | reverse complement strand
ATACAAAAAGGCCATTCGCAATAAACGAATGGCCTTAAATAATTCACCAGTTTTTAAAATTACCAGCCTTTTTTAGCTACGCCATCTTTAACGGCTTCCAATGCTCTTGCTTCACCAAGCATAGTGGTCATTTTATTACCCTTACCGTCATGACCTTGTGCCATATATCCGCCACGGGCTGTTTTGGTTATCACTGCATCCTGCATGGGAACGTTTTTTTCTTTCGTTTTCATGCAATAAGCTGTTAACATGTTTGACATTTTGTAGAATTTATGGTTAGTAAATATTTGTGAAGTACCAAACTTCAGAGTACAAGCTACTAAAAATATTGGTTTTAGCAAAAAATACAGCGGAAAGCCTATGCTGGAAAAAAACTTGGCGGCCCATTTCAATTAAAGGATTGGAGCGAAAAATAACTAATGGTCGATCGAAGTCGCCGGCCACCTCCCTTGCGTTTACAAACAAACTGCCCGACTTAGCGCCGGGCAGTTTGTTTTAATACTTTACAAATATTGTCAACTTATAAAAAGCTATACATCAATTTTAGCATATTTGGCATGGGTTTCAATGAACTCCCTTCTTGGTGGCACCTCATCCCCCATCAACATACTAAATACAAGATCCGCTTCCGCAGCACTTGAAATGGTTACCTGTTTTAACGTTCTTGTTGCAGGATTCATCGTAGTTTCCCATAATTGATCTGCATTCATTTCACCCAAACCTTTATATCGCTGTGTCGTTACACTATCATCTTTTCCCTGGCCAAATTTTGCGATCAATATCTTTCTTTCTTCGTCAGTCCATGCATAGTCAGCATCCTTACCTTTCTTTACAAGATATAATGGAGGCTGGGCAATGTAAACATACCCCTGCTCTACCAGCTCTTTCATATACCTGAAAATAAAAGTCAATATTAGTGTCGCAATGTGACTTCCATCCACATCGGCATCCGTCATGATAATCAATTTGTGATACCGAAGTTTGGAAAGATCCAACGCCTTAGGATCTTCAGGTGTGCCAATCTTAACGCCCAAAGCAGTAAACATGTTCCTTATTTCCTCGTTGTCATATATCTTGTGCTCCATCGCCTTTTCTACGTTTAGTATCTTACCTCTCAACGGGAGAATTGCCTGATAACTTCTATCTCGGCCCTGCTTGGCAGTTCCACCTGCAGAATCCCCTTCCACAAGATATAACTCACAACGGTTAGGATCCTTATCACTACAATCGGCCAGTTTACCGGGTAAGCCACCTCCTGTTAATACGCTTTTACGTTGCACCATCTCACGTGCCCTTTTAGCCGCTGCCCTTGCCTGTGCTGCAAGTATTACTTTTTGTATAATGATTTTGGCGTCTTTCGGATTTTCCTCCAGGTAGGCGTTCAATACACGGCTTAAAGTGCTATCAACCACTCCCATTACCTCATTATTTCCCAGCTTTGTTTTAGTTTGTCCTTCAAACTGAGGCTCTGGCACTTTCACAGAAATAATCGCACTCAGTCCTTCCCTAAAATCATCTCCTTCAATTTCAACCTTTGCCTTCTCAAACATTCCTTCTCTTTCACCATAGCTTTTAAAAACCCTGGTAATGGAACGGCGAAAACCAGCCACGTGGGTGCCGCCTTCAATTGTATTGATATTGTTTACATAACTAAACAAGTGCTCCTGATAGCCGGTATTGTAAATCATCGCTACCTCAACCGTTACATTGCTGTTGGCATCGTAACCATCACAATAAATAACCGTGGGCAACAAGGAATTTCTATTGGCATTTTTATCCAACATTTCAACGAACTCAACTATTCCACCTTCGCTGTAAAATGTTTTGGTGTATGCTTTACCATCTTCCCCAACTTCCCGGAGGTCGTTGATGATAATGGTAATTTTTCTATTTAAAAAGGAGAGCTCTCTTAAACGACCTTCCAATATTTCCCTGTTGTAAATGCCCGATGTAAAAATCGACAGATCCGGCCAGAATTGAACTGTCGTACCGTGTGTATCAGAAGCCCCGGTTTCTCTAACCGGATATTTGGGAACCCCCTTGGAATACTCCTGCTCAAAGGATTTACCATCTCTGTTTACAGTTACATGAAGTTTGCTACTCAGCGCATTTACGCAACTTACCCCAACACCATGCAAACCACCCGAAACTTTATAGGAATCCTTGTCAAATTTACCACCAGCATGCAGCACCGTCATAACAACTTCCAGTGCGCTGCGGTTTTCTTTGGTGTGCAAACCGGTAGGGATTCCACGGCCATCATCAGAAACAGTAATGGAATTATCTTCATTAATAATAACCATAATGTTGCTACAATAACCTGCAAGAGCCTCATCAATGGAATTATCGACCACTTCGTACACAAGATGATGCAATCCTTTAACGCCGATATCACCGATATACATGGCAGGGCGTTTACGAACTGCTTCTAAACCTTCTAAAACCTGGATACTATCGGCGCCGTAGCCGTGAACGTCGGCCGCTACTTCTTCAATTTCTATACTCATATTTTTGGGCTAAATATCTTTAAAATTATCAAAATCTATATTCGTGCAAATATAAGGAAAATCAAGGGTTTAAGGGAATTAAAACCGTTGGTTTGAGGTTTAGTTTCCCCAAAGATTTCCACAAAAATCTGGATTGATTTGTGAAATATCGAATTCTGTTTGACAGGGCTGTGTTTTACTTTAATAAGCCACAAACCAATGCGCAAATAAATTTTTGCAACTGTAAACGGTCGCTATATTTTTAAGAGAAACATTTTTTATAAATTCAGTCAATTTCCTGTTGGTTTACTGCAATTTTTAAATGCCCCCTCTTTCCGGTACTAGTTGTTGATATTTTTGAACTATATTTGCATCGAAGTTTGTCAATGAATCCATCTACTCACATACAAAAAGTTTCCCAAAGAGATCCACTTCTATTTGATGAATTGGATGTTTTACAGGATATAGATCGTTCTGTACCGGGCTCTGTGCATTATTCAATTAAGCGGTATAAAAAGGAGCCGGAATGGAGTATGGAAGATACCGGAATGCTGGTATATCATTATGAAAAAAATAATGAGAATGCCAACTATCTCGAATTGAAATTTTGTGTAACTGGAAATGTTTATTGTCGTCAAAAGCAAACGGAATGCGACTTCTGTAAATTCAATGCATCAAAAATTTGTTTGGAAAAAGTAGAGAGTGTTGATATATTGAGTTTTAGCTTTAAACCATCTTACCTTACCCAATTTGTAAAAGGAAAGAAACAATTGAATATTTCTGATGAGGTATTATCCTTTACCCACACTTCCTCTTTCTCAAAAACATTGCCTCTTTGTGGAAAAACAAGAAAAGCCATCGAAGCCCTTTTAAACCACACCTATACAGATACGTTGGAAAATATTTTCATCAATGCTCAAACGCAGATCCTTTTATTGTATAGCATGGATTGTATGTTAGGTGAAAAAGAAGAAGTATTTACCTGTAAGTTTCTAGCCAATGCCGATGACCGGGAAAAAATCACCAAAGCAAGAGAAGTTTTATTGCAACATATTGGTGAACCCCTTACCATTAAAGAATTGAGTCGCAAAGTGGCCATTAATGAGTGCTATCTTAAAAAAGGCTTCAAAGAATTATTTGGTACCACCATTTTCGATTTTTATCAAAGCCAGCGCATGGAACATGCTAAATACCTTTTATACGAAAAAGGATTGAGCGTAACGGAAGTGTCTCTCCTGCTGGGCTATTCTTCTATCTCCCATTTTAGTACTGCTTTTAAAAAGCATACTGGCATTAAACCATGCGAACTTCTCTTGAGGTAATTTGCCTATATTTTTCATTTAATAAAACGCTATTCTCAAACGTATAGCTGCACATCAAGGTGGTTAAATTTTATTGCACGCAGCATAATTTTAAAAGAATTTTTCACGTTCAAACACAACATCCCCGCTAGTTGAAAAAACAGGTACGCTATTTAAGCTCCCGGTAATTGCCTATAACCTGGATAAAAACGCTTTCTTATGGTTAGATATTGTTGCATTTTTTCCTGTAAACCTCAATCAGATTTTGCGGAAAAGAGTAAGAGGAAATAAATCCGATAACCGATGGGATCGTTCAAAAAAAGCCTGCCATAAATCCAGCAGGCTATATTGTTTTGCTTGAAAAAGTTTAAATTTCCCAACTGAATTGGTTATAGTTCAAGACATGGAATGGATTTTAGTTGGATATTGGTTTGCCTGTAAGTGCATAACTATATGTGCTTAGGTAGATTGAAAGATGTCAATTAGAATGACGCAGTTTTGGTTTTAATATAAAAGTGACGGGAGTAGGAATACCCCCGTCTTTACCCTAATAAAACCCTAAACCAGCAAAGATTTCAATCAAAAAATGATCTCACCTTGCAGACTCTTATATGGAAGTCTTTAAAATATTGACAAATTTCTAAAATATGTAAGGAAATAATCAATAACTAAAAAACTATCATGAAAATGCTTCAAAAAACCCAAATCCTGGAAAAATTTGGTTAAACAAACCCCTAAAACAAAATCAAATTGTTTGATTTAGAAGTAAATCGAATTTTGCCAATACTATGCCAAAGCGGAAAAATGTGGAAAACTATCAAAATCGATTTAGGTTCATTCTTTAAATAATTAAACTACGCTGAAAAAGACGACATTTTATCGATACGCAAAAAGACATTCTTTGTTAGCGTTAACTGGTAAGGTAAATAACTCTTCTGACGAACCGAATTAAGCCCGAAATCATTGGGTGCATTTCAAATTGACGCTGCCGCAGGTGGTTGGTGAGGACACCAACCACGGCTCAGCCCCGGTCGGTGTCTTCACCGACCGGAATCAAGAGCGTCAATTTGAAATGCACCCAGATCATTTCCTTCAATTACAAACAAGCTGATTTTACTACCTTTGCGCACATTTTACATTTACAGACAGTTAGATTATATGGGCGCTAAATACAAAGAATACCAGCAATTAAATTTACCGGGCATTGGTAATGAAATTTTAAAAAAATGGGAAAAGTCAGGTGCTTTTGAAAAAAGTATAACCTTAAGAGAAGGGCATCCACCTTTTGTGTTTTATGAAGGCCCTCCAAGTGCCAATGGAATGCCCGGAATTCATCATGTAATTTCCAGAACTTTAAAAGATTTGGTTTGCCGTTACAAAACTATGCAGGGTTTTCAGGTAAACCGAAAAGGTGGCTGGGATACCCACGGTTTGCCAGTTGAATTGGGCGTTGAAAAACTATTGGGGATCACCAAGGAAGATATAGGCAAAAAAATATCGGTAGAAGAATACAATGCTACCTGCCGGAAAGAGGTGTTGAAGTTTAAAGATAAATGGGATGATATTACTAATAAAATGGGTTATTGGGTTGATCTGGAACACCCATATATCACCTTTGAAAACAACTATGTAGAAACGCTTTGGTGGATATTAAGTGAATTGTATAAAAAGGGGTATCTATATGAAAGTGTAAGCATACAACCCTATTCGCCTGCAGCCGGCACGGGATTGAGTTCGCATGAACTGAACCAACCCGGCACTTATAAAGATGTAAAGGATACAAGTTTGGTTGCAATGTTCCGCCTCCCCAACCCTTCCGAAGAAGGGGCTGGGGAACACCCTGCGTTGGCTAAAATCTTTTCTGTTGTTGAAAACGGTGGAGAAGTTTTCCTTCTGGCCTGGACGACCACTCCATGGACATTGCCGTCAAACTTGGGTCTCACGGTAGGTGCGGATATCGAATATGTTTTGGTTAAAACAAAAAACCCATATACCGAGATAGACATTAATGTAATCTTGGCAAAGAAATTAATGGGTAAATTTTTCGAAAATGCCAGGAATATAGATTCAATTAATGAAGGTTCAAGCTATTATTGGACGGACGATAGTAAGGACGGCAAGAAGAAACACTATGATTGGAAAGTGCTAAAAATCCTCAAAGGAGCTGACTTAAAAGGACTAGAATACGAGCAACTTCTCCCATCTGAAGCAAATACTTTAGAAAAAATTCAGGAAATAACTCCTTCTGCTCAACCATTCCAAGTCATACTGGGTGATTTTGTTACCACCGAAGATGGAACTGGTATTGTGCATACAGCACCTGCATTTGGTGCAGATGATTACAAAGTGGGTAAGAAAAACAACCTCGGCATTTTAACCATGGTTGATAAGCAAGGTAGATTTATCGACGGATCGGGTGAATTCAGTGGCCGTTTTGTAAAAAATTATAAAGACGAAAAAGATTATGTGGATGTAAATATCGACATCAGCGTAAAGCTAAAAAAGGAAAACCGTGCATTTAAGGTAGAAAAATACGAACATAGTTACCCGCATTGCTGGAGAACAGATAAACCAATTATCTATTACCCGTTGGACGCATGGTTTATAAAAACCACTGCCGTAAAAGACAGAATGGTGGAACTTAATAAAACCATCAACTGGAAACCGGCAGTAACTGGAACTGGCCGCTTTGGTAATTGGCTGGAAAATATGGTGGATTGGAATCTCAGCCGAAGCCGCTACTGGGGCACCCCCCTTCCCATCTGGCGCACCGAGGATGGAACCGAAGAAAAGTGCATTGGTTCCATTGCTGAATTAAACAGTGAAATAAAAAAGGCCGGTGACATACTAGGAGGAGATACCAACCAACATTATCTGCATGGCGGTATTCTGGATTTGCATAAGCCCTATGTAGACGATATCATATTGGTAAGTTTCAAAGGATTGCCTATGAAAAGAGTGTCCGATCTGGTAGATGTTTGGTTTGATAGCGGCGCCATGCCTTATGCTCAATGGGGTTTACCCGACACTTCGTCAAATGAATTTGGTCCACTTAGCACTGAAAACTTTTGGCAATATCATGCCGCCTCTGCAACATCGCCTATCAGCGGCAAAGGAGCCTATGGTGCATTCCCGGCTGACTTTATTGCAGAAGGTGTAGACCAAACAAGAGGATGGTTTTATACTTTACATGCATTGGGTGTTTTGCTATTTGATAGTGTAGCTTATAAAACTGTGGTTAGCAATGGCCTTGTGTTGGATAAGAATGGCAATAAAATGAGCAAGCGTACTGGCAATGTCATCGATCCTTTTGAAACGATCAATACATTTGGACCGGATGCTACCCGTTGGTACCTGATTACCAACGCTTCGCCATGGGACAGTTTAAAATTTGATACAGAAGGCATAAAAGAAGTACAAAGAAAATTCTTTGGTACTCTTTATAATACCTACCAGTTTTTTGCGCTATACTCCAATGTGGATGGATTTAGTTTTAAGGAAACCTACATTCCCGTAAAAGAAAGGCCGGAAATTGACCAATGGATTTTGTCATCGCTCAATAGTTTAATTAAATCTGTTGAGCAGAGTTTGGATGAATATGAACCTACGCAGGCTGGGCGGGCAATTGAAGATTTTGTAGATGCACACCTGAGTAACTGGTATGTAAGACTCTGCAGGCGCCGGTTTTGGAAGGGAGAATATGAGCAGGATAAAATATCAGCTTACCAAACTTTGTATGAGTGTCTTGAAACATTAACCCGGTTGATGGCCCCCATTGCCCCCTTCTTTGCAGATTGGCTATTTCTGAATTTAAACAGCGTAACCAGCCGTTTTACAACCGAATCGGTTCATCATACCGATTTTCCAATTGCAAATGAAGCCGTTATCGATACCGATCTTGAAAAGAGGATGCAACTGGCTCAGGATGCATCGTCGTTGATTTTATCTTTGCGCAAAAAAGTAAATATCAAAGTTCGCCAGCCTTTGCAGAAAGTATTTATTCCGGCAATGGATGTTGAAATGGCTTCCCGTATACAAAAAGTTGCGGATATCATTAAGGCGGAGACCAATATAAAAGAAGTAGACATTTTAGGAGCAGAAAATGATTTTATTCAGAAGAAGGCCAAAGCCAATTTTAAAACACTTGGCAAAAAACTGGGACCTAAAATGAAGTGGGCTGCAGATGAAATTAGCAAATTTAGTAATACAACAATAGATAAGGTGTTGGAAAGTCAATACCTGCTAAATCCTGACCATTTACAAAAAAATGAAGAACCAATCTTCATTAGTAGTGAGGATTTGGAAGTTTCTACTGACGAGATTGCTGGATATGAAGTTGCAAACAAGGGCACTTTAACCGTTGCACTTGATATAACAGTCACCGAATCCCTAAAAAAAGAAGGTGATGCGAGGGAATTCGTTAATAAAATACAGAATATTCGAAAAGAGAGCGGTTTTGAGTTGACTGACCGGATAATTGTATCCGTATTGGAAAATGAGGGTATGCAAGATTCATTAATTCAATTTAAAGATTATATTTGCGCCGAAATTCTGGCAGATTCGCTTGCTTTTTACCCTGTTTTAGACGAGGGATCCGAGATTGAGGTGAATAATGCCATCTTAAAAGTGAACGTACTTAAAAAAGCAGACTAGTATGGCAACAAAAAAGCAGATTTCTTCAAAAGCAGGAAAAGCAACAATTAAACCCGTTGTAAAAAACGAACCGAAAGCCGTTAAGAATGTTTTGAAAAAGCAGGTTCCGGTTACCAGGGTGGCAGCGGTAAAAAAAGCAGAACCAAAAAATGTTCCAAGAAAACATTTCTCAAAAAATTCAATTAAGCCTGTTGCAAAGGATGTGGCTGCCAAATCCGCACCAAAAAAAGCGGTAAAACCACTTCCTGAAAAAGAATCTGCTAAACCTGTAAATCAAGTGGTTAAAATAGCACCTAAAAAAACTATTGAAGTTAAGAAAGTAGCAAAGCCAGCTCCTAAATCTGCTAAACCATTGACCAAAATAGCAATTAAAACTGCTACTATTGTCGAAAAGGAAGCAACACCAGTTGAAAGAAAAGTAACTCCTAAACCAGTTACAGTTAAAAACGCATCAATTAAGGCTCTTAATCCAGCTAAAAAAATTATGGCAAAAAAAGACGAAGTTAAAAGTCCGGCGGCTACAGCGCCCGCTAAAAAAGCAGTTGCGGCAGTACCGGCTGCTGAAGTAAAGGCAAAAGACATAAAAGTGCCTGCACCAAAACCTGTTGTGATTCCAAAGATCTCTACTAAAACAGTGCGAAAATACCAACCGGAGTTTACAAAATCTGTTCTGGACAAAGCGCAAAGAGACCCAGGCGCTCCTTCCCAACGTTACAGCGATGCTGAGTTACAGGAATTTAGAGAGTTGATTCAACGAAAATTGGAAGCAGCAAAAAAGGAATTATCCTATTTGCATGGTTTAATTACCCGTAAAGATGAGATGGGTGGAGATGAAGGCGATAACCGCTATATGACCATGGAAGATGGAAGTCTTAGCATGGAAAGAGAGCAATTAAGTCAGATGGCCAGTCGCCAGATCACTTTTATTGATCATCTCGAAAAAGCAGTAATGCGCATCGAAAACAAAACTTACGGTATTTGCAGGGTAACAGGTAAGCTGATCGACAAGGCTCGTTTGCGTGCAGTGCCGCATGCTACTTTAAGCATCGAAGCAAAGATGTCGGGTAAATAATCCAGGCCTTTCTTTAAATATTTGATAAAGAGAATGATCCTTTCATTCTCTTTTTTTATAGCACATAACCAACATTTATTCCCGATCCAACAATCAACAACTTCACCTAAAAACTTACATTTGCGTTTAGTCAATTATATATGCAACTTATTCCCGTAAAAGACAGCGCAACGGCCAAACAATTTCTACAGGTAGCTGTAGCATTGTACAAAAATGACCCAAACTGGATTCGTCCGCTTGATAAGGATATCAATGAAATATTTGATAAAAAAATAAATAAAGCCTTTCGTTTTGGTGAAGTTGAACGTTGGTTACTTATAAACGATGAAGAGAAATTGATTGGCAGGATTGCTGCGTTTGTTTATAAAAAATATAAAAATAAAGGAGACGATGTACCCGTGGGTGGTATTGGCTTTTTCGAATGTATCAATAACCAGCAGGCAGCCGATTTATTACTGGATAATGCCAAACATTGGCTGATTCAAAAAGGGATGGAAGCGATGGACGGTCCGATAAACTTTGGTGAAAGAGATAAATGGTGGGGCCTTGTAACCAAAGGCTTTGATGAACCATTGTATGGTATGAATTACAATCCACCGTATTATGCGTCCTTGTTTGAAAATTATGGGTTTAAACCCTTTTTTCACCAGGTATGTTTTGGGTTGCATCCAAAAGCACCTCTTGAAAAGAAAATTCATGATAGACACGCTGTATTTGATGGCAACCCTGAATTTTCATCAAAGCACATCAAAAAAGACCAGTTGGAACAATTTGCACACGACTTTGCTACTGTATATAACAAAGCATGGGCAGGTCATGGTGGTTTAAAACAAATGGCGAAAGAGCAGGTAGTCATTCTTTTTAAAAAGATGAAACCAGTGATGGATGAAAAGCTGATATGGTTTGCCTACCACAATAATGAGCCCATTGCCATGTTCGTAAACATCCCGGATTTAAACCAATGGTTTAAATATCTGGATGGTAAATTCGATTTGTGGCACAAACTCAAATTTCTTTGGATCAAAAAATTTAAGCCCAATAAAAAATTCAGCGGAATTGTTTTTGGCGTAGTTCCGGAGTGGCAGGGCAAGGGTGTAGATGCCTACATCATCGGAGAATCGGCTAAAGTAATACAGCAACCCGATGTTACCTACACGCAATATGAAATGCAATGGATTGGAGATTTTAATCCGAAAATGATCAATGTGGCCGAGAGCCTTGGCGAAACTTTCCGAAGCAGGAACCTGACTACCTACCGCTTTCTATTCGACAGAACAAAGGAATTTAAAAGACATCCAATGCTGACGTGATGGGAAATAATATATTATAATCGCTGAAGGTCCGGAAAAAACAAAGCCCCCGCTCAATAAACTATTTGTAAATAAGCTGGTTTTATGGCCTTCTTTTCGACCGCCTTTTGGCTAAAAGAGTCAGTTGTTTGTTAACTTGCAGGCAACAGTTCAAATCAAAAAGCGCTCGCCCGATGGCGATTTTTATATGGATAAATTCATTGTTTCAGCACGTAAATACCGTCCGCAGATTTTTTCAACCGTAGTTGGACAATCGCATATTACTACCACTTTAAAGAACGCCATTAAAAACAATCAGTTGGCGCACGCTTTTTTATTTTGTGGACCAAGAGGTGTAGGCAAAACTACCTGCGCCAGAATTTTAGCCAAAACCATCAACTGCGAAAATCAGACAAAAGATGGTGAAGCATGCAATACCTGTAATAGTTGTGTTTCATTTGATGCCGGCACTTCCCTCAATATTCATGAATTGGATGCTGCCAGTAACAACTCGGTTGATGACATACGAAGTTTGGTGGAGCAGGTACGCTTTGCACCACAGGCGGGTGAATACAAAGTGTATATTGTGGATGAGGTTCATATGTTAAGTTCTTCGGCCTTCAACGCCTTTTTAAAAACGTTGGAAGAACCTCCGCCCTACGCCATTTTCATTTTAGCGACTACTGAAAAGCACAAAATACTGCCCACCATTTTAAGTCGATGCCAGATATTCGATTTTAAAAGGATCACAAATAATGATACGGTTGAGCATTTGCAGGAAATATGCGAGAAAGAATCCATCACAGCCGAAAAAACGGCCTTGCATGTAATTGCGCAAAAAAGCGAAGGGTGTATGCGGGATTCATTGAGTATTCTGGACAAAATTGTAAGCTTTACCAATGGAGAGGTTACCTACAAGAACACCCTTGAACATCTGAACATTTTAGATGAGGATTACTATTTCAGGCTGTTGGATTTTGTACAGCAACAAGACCTGAGCAGCGCTTTATTGATGTATGATGAAATTAACCGGAAAGGATTTGAAGGCGACCTGGTATTAAATGGCTTTGCGGAGTTTTTACGTAATCTGCTGGTAAGCCGGGATGCTAAAGTGGCGATGTTGCTGGAAGTTGCTGAAGATTTCAAACAAAAATATTTACAAACCGCACAAAAGATAGCACCGGCTTTTACAATAAGCGCCCTTAATATTTTAAATGAAGCCGAGATCAATTACAAACAGGCCCGCAACAAGCGATTGCATGTTGAGTTAACCATCATTAAGCTAAGTTATTTGCAACAAGCTTTGGAGTTGGTAAACAACGATGGCGTTGTAAGTAAAAAAAAACTTATTGATGGTGCAAAAACAGTAGCATTCAGGGCATTACCGATGATAAAAGTTGTCGGTTCGCAACCGGTAGAAGTTTCAAATGCTGCAACAAACAACAGCGCAAGACTCCTCATAGAAGAGCCTGCACCACAGATAAAAAAGGAGGTAATCAATCAACCGTTGCCAACTGTAACAGTAAAAAAATTAGTTGAAACAAAACAGTCTTCCCAGGTTCAGGAACCAAGAGTTTCTTTTGGTTCACTTTCAAGTATCCGCAATCAAATAACTAAAAAAAACAGTGAAGGTGGCGCAGATAAAAAACCTTTAAATGAAGAGGAATTACATGCAGCCTGGGGCTTGTTTGTAGAAAAGCTAAGAGAAAAAAGTAATTTCTCCGCTGTGACCAATTTCAGGGCTGCTGAGCTAAAAATAATCGATGAAAATACCATAGAGATCATTACAAAGGGTGATATTCACAAGGCTTTTGTAGAAGTTGAAAGAAGCGATCTGATTAGCCATTTACAGGAATATTTTAATAACCGAACGCTTATCTATCAATTGTCAATCAATCCAAGTGATGATGAAGAAAAGGCTGTAGCCGAAAAGCCCTTAACCAGAAAGGAACAGTATTTTAAGATCATTGAAGAATATCCGCTGGTAAAGGAACTAAAGGAAAAGTTGAGGTTGGAACTGGAATAAGCGTTTCTGGCTGGTAAAGAACCGGCGCTTTAGCTACTAACTTAATAAGGTAATGATGCTTTTTACAATATCGATCTTCTGACTACCTCTTTTTGCGTTAATAGGAACGACATATTTGATATTACAGCAAAATAATTGAGGTGTCACCAAAATAAGAAAGTAAAAGACTTAACTGAAATGTTTTAGCAAAACGACAGCTAATATATTTTTGATTCTTTTAAATTCGAAATTGCATGTTGGCCAGCATGGTAACTCCTAATGTCATCTCCTATGCAGAAAGGATAAAGCAAACCGCACGATCTTATCCAAGTTGATATTTCCCGTCTTCAAATAAGTACATTCTCAATTTAATAACCGCATATATAAAATGAACGCTAATAATAGGGTAGATATTTGCCATTTTTGCATTAATTTCGGCTTCCATTTCAAAACAATAGAAATTAATTATTATGGCAGAAGTGATTAGAATGCCCCTCTTGAGCGATACTATGACTGAAGGAAAGATAGTAGCCTGGAATAAAAAAGTTGGAGATACTGTTAAAAGTGATGATACATTGGCCGATGTTGAAACCGATAAAGCGACAATGGAAGTAACTGGTTATGTTGATGGGGTTCTTTTGTATATAGGAGTTCCGGCCGGTGAGGCTGCCAAAATAAACCAAATTATTGCAATTGTTGGCAAAGCCGGAGAGGACTACAAGTCCTTGCTGGAATCTGATACGCCTGCGGCTGAAAATAAAACCGAGACTGCCCCAGCCACTGCTGCTGCGCCTGCGGCAGTTGCGCCAACTGCTGTAGCAACTGCAAAGGTTGATCCAATAGCTATCGGCTTACCCGCTGGTGCCAAAGAAATCCGGATGCCTTTGTTGAGCGATACCATGACAGAAGGGAAAATTGTAAGCTGGAATAAAAAGGTTGGAGATCTTGTGAAAAGTGATGATGTATTGGCTGATGTGGAAACAGATAAAGCTACCATGGAAGTAGTAGGGTATGAGGAAGGAACATTGTTGTACATTGGCGTAGAAGCAGGCAATGCCGCAAAAATAAATGAAATCATTGCGATAGTAGGAAAACCCGGTACCGATGTAAGTGCCTATGTAGCGGCGGAAAAAGCAGGAGCGAATGCAGCTCCCGATGGGGGTGCCCAACCTATGGCAAATGAAGAAGCGGCTGTTGCCCCGGCAGAACCTGCACCCGAAGCTGAAGTGCCATCAACATCCGATAGCAGGATTAAGGCATCACCATTGGCTAAAAAATTAGCTGCGGACAAAGGAATTGATTTAGCTAAAGTAAATGGTTCAGGTGATAATGGACGTATCACTAAGAAAGATATTGATAGCTATGTTCCGGCTACTGCGCCGGCTGCGAAGGCTGAACAACCAACTTCTCCTGCTGCCGCTGCTATTTCAGCGAAACCTGCTACATCTGCACCGGCATTTGTTGCCCACGGAGAAGAAGGGTACACAGATACACCGCTGACCCAGATGCGCAAAGTAATTGCCCGCCGCCTTGGTGAAAGTAAATTCAGTGCACCACATTTTTACCTTACGATGGAAATAAACATGGACAATGCCATGACCTCCAGGGTAGCGATGAATGAAGTAAGTCCGGTTAAAATTTCCTTTAATGATATGGTGATTAAAGCAAGTGCAATGGCGCTTCGTTTACACCCCGATGTTAATAGTAGCTGGATGGGAGATTTCATTCGTCAAAACAAACACATCCACATCGGTTCGGCCCTTGCTTTACCCGAAGGATTGATTGTGCCGGTGATCCGTTTTGCTGATCAAAAATCATTGTCGCAAATAGCAGCCGATGCCAAAGAGTTATACGGCAAGGCAAAAGACAAGAAACTACAACCGGCTGAGTTCAGCGGAAACACATTCACCATATCTAATCTTGGAATGATGGATATTGAAGAATTCACTGCCATCATCAATCCTCCGGATAGTGCTATTCTTGCAGTTGGAGCCATTAAGGAAAAAGTGGTAAAAAAAGGCGATGATTTCGGCGTAGTTAATGTAATGAAACTAACTTTAAGCTGCGACCACAGAAGCGTGGATGGTGCTGTAGGTGCGGCTTTCTTACAAACACTGAAGCGGTTTTTAGAAAATCCGGTTACCATGCTGGTATAATTAAAATATTATTTATCGAAAAGCGCCGAAATTTTTTCGGTGCTTTTTTTTGACCATTCCTACATTAAATGTTTACACAATGATAATGTCAAAAAAAGTCAATGACGCAAATGTCGTTGATGGATAATAAAAGAATAAACATGATTTTATGAGAATAAATCCAAAAGAAAAACTTTATAACCAGCCTATTCTTAAAATAAGGGAAGTGCTAAGGCAGGCTATGCAGGGAAGGTTTTTTGAAAATACAAGAGCACTGATCGTAGAAGAAATATCGGGAATACTGCAACAGTCAACAGCAGTTTCCGAAGAAATCGTTGAACAGTTAATTAAAGACCAATACCTTATTTTAAAAGAAATAACCGTCGAAGATACTCTTCATTATGAATTGGTAGCAACTGATAAGGGTAGGCGATTTGGAATAGCATCAGCAAATACGTCAATTACCAGACAAAAAGCAGATGAATTACTAAATGATTTAATTGAACGGGCAAAAACAATCAATGCAGTTGGTGACCTGGTATATGTTGTTGAACGAATAAAAGTATTCGGCAGCTATTTATCCAATAAAGAATTGCTTGGAGATCTTGACGTAGCAGTAAAGTTAACACGCAAATACGAAGGAATAGATTTTACGAACCGGAACCAAAAACGAATAATTACAGCTTCACAAAACGGCAGAAAATTCTCCAGTTTCATGGATCAAATCTCCTTTCCGCACACCGAGGTTATGCTAATGCTTAAAACTAAAAAAAAGGGCTTGAGCCTTCATGATGAAGACACAGATGAAATAATAAAAATAACTGAAACCAAATTAGTCTATGAATATATTAAACCAACAGGAGAGTGAGTTGGATAAATCATCAGACATCTGTTGAGCAGGCTAACGCTATAAAACCGTACACAAAAATGTAGCAACCCGAAAACAAAAGAATGAGAGGATTGCATAAAAGCGAAAATGAAACCAGAGAAATAATTGACAAAAAATCCGGACTAACATCCACGCCACCTTACACTATGCTCGGGAAATATTTTTTCCCTTATCTTGAAGCATGGATAAGCGAACCTTTATAAAAAACATTTCCTTGCTAGGCTTTACACCAGGATTAAACCACATTGATCAATGGGTAAAAAAGTATGAGCATATAATACCTTCCGAACTGGCTTCAGATGAAACGTTTTGGGAAGGTATACGCAAGGGCTACCGGCTTAAACCCGATTACATCAATCTTGAAAATGGGTACTATTGTTTTCTTCCGCAGGAAACATTGGAAAATTACATAGGCCATATCCGCAACATCAATTACCAGGGTGCTTATTATATGCGTACCACGCAAATCGATGATAAGAGAGCTGCCGCCGAAAAGCTGGCGAAACTGGCCGGATGTTCAAAAGAAGAATTGATCATTACCCGAAATACCACCGAAGCTTTAAATATGGTAATCGGCGGTTTGCATTGGCAGGCCGGCGATGAAGCCATCATGGCCGAACAGGATTATGGTGCTATGCTGGATATGTTTAAACAGGTGGCTGCAAGACATGGTATAGTTAATAAAGTGCTGTCTGTTCCCAATCATCCGGCAAATGACGAAGAGATTGTGAATCTATATGCTGATGCCATCACTGCTAAAACGAAGCTGCTGATGGTATGTCATGTCACCAATATTACCGGGCAAATTTTACCGGTACGGAAGATCGCTGACATGGCACATAGTAAGGGCGTAAAAGTGCTGGTAGATGGAGCACATGCGTTTGCCCATATTGCCTTCAGCATTGCAGAACTGCATTGCGATTTTTATGGCACCAGTTTACACAAATGGCTGAGTGTGCCGTTGGGCGCAGGTTTTCTTTATGTAAACAAAGAAAGCATCAAAGACGTTTGGCCCTTGCTGGGAAGCGGACCAGATAGTAAAGAGGATGATATTTACCGCCTGAATCATACCGGTACACATCCGGTACACACAGACCTGGCGATTGCCAATGCCATTGATTACTATTTAAAAGTTGGTGTGGATAGAAAAGAAACAAGACTTAGATACCTGCAACATTACTGGACTGACAAGGTTAGAAATATACCCAACGTAATTTTAAACACACCGGTTGAAATGCAACGTTCCTGTGCGATAGCGAATGTGGGTATTAAGGGAATTGCGCCGGGCGAACTTGCCGTTACCTTACATAAAAAATATAAAATTTATACCGTGGCAATCGATTTGGCCAATGTGCATGGATGCCGCATAACACCTAATATTTATACTACACCAAAAGATTTAGACCAGTTGGTAAAGGCGCTGACTGAATTGGCAAAGCAGTAATTTGTTTTAAACCTAAACCTGCATTATTTAAACGAATTGCAATTCATTCATTGGATCAAAAAATAAGTTACTTGTTTAAAATAAGTTTTCAAATTATATTGAAAGTTCAAAAACTGGGTTATATTTGTATTACAAATTAAGTAAATGAAGCTTACAGAAGCTAAACAACAATTTATCAGTAGCTGGGGTGCATTTGGAACCAATTGGGGCATCAACCGCACCATGGCACAAATTCATGCTTTACTGATGGTAAGTCCCGATCCGCTTACGCAAGATGATGTGATGGCTCAACTGGATGTAAGCAGGGGTAATGTAAATATGAATATGCGTGATCTGATTAGCTGGGGCTTGGTGGATAGGGTGATACTTCCTGGAGAGCGAAAAGAATTTTTTACAGCAGAAAAAGACATCTGGAAGGTAGCCACACAAATCATAAACGAAAGGAAGAAAAGAGAACTTGAGCCAATGCTAAAGTTACTCGCCCAGCTTGAAGATATTGAAGGAGATAAAAAAGACAGGGAAGTAAAACAATTTGTTGACACGATCGCCGGAATTCGCAAATTTGGTAAGCAGGCCGATCAGATGCTAAGTATAATGGTAAAGGCAGACGAAAGCTGGTTTTTGGCAGGATTATTAAAGATCTTTAAATAAAAAAAAGGGTGCCCACTAAATGGCAATTCCTACTCAGCCGCCCGGCCCTTTTTTTTATACAATATTTTCATATTTTTCTGAAAGTTTAAAATACACGAACATGAAAAAGCTTAAAACATTCGATCTATTGGTCAATATTACATTGATTGCCGGTTTCGCAATCTATTGTGTCATCAAACAGGATGGCAGCTACCTGATCGCCTATTTGGTGGTAGGTGCCTGGCAGGTAATCAGCATGCTGTTCCATGCATACAACCATATTTTTACTTATAAAGGTGGCAGTCGACGTTACTATCATTTGGTTGCCTTAATCAGTCTGTTAACGATGCCCATCGGATCTGTTTGGATTCTATTCTTTACAGCTCCCTTTATGGCCATTTATTACACCTACCTATGCTACCATGATGTATATGTAAAAATGCAAAGGCCATTAGCTGTGTTAAAATAAATGCAGGCAAATTGTAAAACGCAGACGGTCAATTTAACACACCAAAACAAATACAATCATGAACAGCCATTCCAAAATTATTATTTATGATGACAGTTGCCCGCTTTGCGCTGCTTACACCAATGCATTCATACACACAGGCTTCATCAAAAAAGAAGAAAGGAAAAATTTTAGCAATATTGAACCAGAATGGATGGCAATGGTTGATAGTAAAAGATCCGCCAATGAAATCCCGTTGATTGATGCAACAACACACCAGGTTTGGTACGGTATTGATGCCCTCCTGCAAATACTGGGTCAAAAAATCCCTTTTATAAAAACAGCCGGCAACATTCAACCTATCAAATGGCTACTCTACAAATTGTATCGCCTTATATCTTATAACAGACGAGTAATTGTAGCTGGTAAACAAACACCAGGCAGCTATGATTGTACTCCGGATTTCAATATCCAATACCGTTTATTATTTATTGTGGCTTGTTTTTGCTTCACTACCTGGATGCTTTTTCCGATTCAGGATTATTTATTAGTAACAGCTACATCCAACCATGCTATTCCACAACCGATGTACACCTATTTTGCATTGATTGCATCAAATATTCTTATAGCTTCAAAGCTTGGAAAAATGAAGGGCATTGAATATCTGGGACAGTTAACCATGCTGGCACTGATTGGAGTGTTGTTAACCATTCCAGCCTTATTGGCCAACAAATACCTCCATATTCAAAATGCCGCTTTTAATAGTTTTTATCTCGGCATGTTAGCCATTGTATTGATCAGTGAATATCGCAGGCGTATGAAATTTGCCGACATTATTCCTCACAATACATGGGTGGTCTTTGTACACATCGTAAGCGCCGCCATTCTAATAACCTATCTGCTATCTTAACCAAACACCTGTTTTATGAAAAATAAAAAAATCATCATTGCCGGAGGCACTGGATTTATTGGTCAGGAATTGTGCAATTTTTTTGGAGTTGAAAATGAAATTGTTGTTCTTGGCCGGCAACAGCCGCAGCAAACAAGCAATGCGTATGGAGAAAATAATATTAACCCATCGCTGGTAAACAAGATACGCTTTGTAAAGTGGAACGGCATCAATGAGGGTGATTGGTGTAAAGAAATTGATGGTGCTCATTTGGTGATCAATCTTACGGGCAAATCCGTCAACTGCCGGTACACCGCAAAAAACAAAAAGGAAATTTTTTATAGCAGAATTAATTCAACCAAAGCAATCGGCCTGGCCATTCAACATGCAGTACATCCACCAGAACTTTGGATCAATGCAGCATCTGCAACCATTTATCCGCATGCAACCGATGAACCCCGTGACGAAAGTTTCACTGATTTTAACGATGATTTTTCGATACAGGTTTGTAAACTTTGGGAAAGCACTTTATACGAACAAAGAACACCTTTTACCAGAAAATGTGCGCTACGCATGGCGGTTACTTTAGGCACAGGCGGTGTAATGATTCCATATTTTAATTTACTTAAATTTAAATTGGGTGGCCGGCAAGGCAGCGGAAACCAAATGTATAGCTGGGTGCATATTACAGACACCTGTAGAATGATTGAATGGATAGCAAACAACAAATCATTAGAGGGTACCTATAATTGTAGTAGTCCGGCACCAGTTACCAACTATGATTTTATGAAAACCCTGCGAGATGTTACCGGACATAAAATTGGGCTACCTGCTTATACATGGATGCTAAAAATTGGAGCAGCTATCATTGGTACAGAAACAGAACTGCTGTTGAAAAGCCGATGGGTGCTTCCCCAAAAAATGATAACCACTGGTTTTCAATTTAAATATCCATTTCTGCGGGATGCCATACAAAATATTATCAGCAGTACCCCACGAACAAAATACCATTTATTTTAGCCGCAGCAGCTTTAAAAATTGGCAAGCCTTAATCAATTGATGTTAGTTTGACAGTATCCTTGCTAAAATTGAACACCTTACTGAAACGTATCCATAATTTTTATTACTATAAATTTGCATGATAAAAAATGAAAAATAACCCAATCATATTATTCGATGGTGTTTGCAACTTTTGCAACAGTTCGGTCAACTTTGTAATTGATCGAGATAAAAAATCTGTTATAAAATTTGCAGCACTGCAAAGTGATGCAGGCCAGCAGTTACTACAGCAATTCAATTTGGCCACCAGTGAATTCAATTCGTTTATTTTTATTGAAGCCGGTAAAGTATATACCGCATCTACCGCCGCATTAAAAGTGAGTAAATATTTAACCGCATTGTGGCCGCTGCTATATGGCTTTATTATTGTACCCGGGTTTATACGGGATGGCATTTACAAATGGATTGCAAAAAACCGCTACAAATGGTTTGGCAAAAAAGACCAATGTATGATACCAGGTCTGGAAGTGCGCAGCAGATTTTTATAAATAACAAGTTTAGCAACTCAAATAATTTTATGCAAAAGAAAAAGACACTGGTTATTGGAGCGTCTACAAATCCGGCCAGGTATAGTTATATGGCGGTTAAAAAACTAACCGCTCATCAACATCCGGTTGTAGCACTCGGACTAAAAAAAGGATTAATCGGCGATACGGAAATTGAAACGGAAAGAAAAGTATTTGACCAAATAGACACCATAACGCTCTATCTAAATCCATCAAATCAAAAAGACTATTACGATTACATACTTTCTCTTCAACCACGAAGAATCATTTTTAACCCCGGTACGGAAAATGATGAACTATTTGAAAGGGCTCAGCAAAAAGGAATTGAACCGATTGAAGCATGTACGTTGGTTCTACTTAGTACTGGACAGTATTAATCCTATATCGGTATAGTAATTTTTCTATTTATTGGTTTTAATTCATTTTATTCTTCCAAATACAAAATATAATTTAACAGGCGCCGTTTATAGAATAGTACCATCGAAACCCTTTTTTGATGTTGCCGAATATCCTCTAAATCAATACCATGAAACGCCTTACATCCACAATGTGTATGGTGCTGCTAACCTTATATGCAGCTACCAGTTATGCACAAACCAAACAAACTAACAAAGTTCCTTTGTTTGGAAAATTTCCCACAACCATCATTTGTAGCGAGCTCCAGCTCAGAAACATGTTTGCTGTTGCCAAAGGTCAAAGCGTCAGTTTATCGCTTGGGGATAATTTATCACTTTCCGGACCTGTAATCAGCAACCTGGCAAAGTACAGTAACCTGCAGACAATTGTGATTAAACTGCCAGCATTTAAAGATGCATTGTTCTCGTTATCAAAACAAACAGATGCGCAAAGAAACGTAAACTATGTTGGCAGGATCATGAATCCGCAATATACCGACGGGTATGAATTAACCCGAAATGCAGATGGTAATTATCAACTTACTAAAATTGATTTAGAAAAAATATTTGTTGAGTGCACCCAATAAAATACGGTCGCAAAAACACGTGAATCCAATCCTTATTTAATCCAGGCCGGTTAATCCCCGGACCTCTAAAACCCTATAAAATGAAAAAGCTATCTGCGCCCTTAATGCTGGTACTTGCGTTGTCATTTTCCTTCAATGTTTTCAGCTTACCTAATTTAAGCAGCTTACCAAATGCTTCTGCCACAATCTATCTCGACTTTAACGGAGAAAATATAAACTGTGCGTATTGGAACGGCGGAACTCCATTTACCTGTGCGCCTGCTAACATGACTGATAATCAAATAACTGAAGTCTTCAACAGGGTGGCTGAAGACTTCCGTCCGTTTGATATCAATATCACTACCGACGAATCGAAATTTTTAGCTGCTCCGCTTTCCAAAAGAATCCGGGTGGTGGTTACTCCTACCAGTAACTGGTTTGGCAACGCAGGTGGTGTATCCTTTATTGGTTCCTTCAAATGGGGTGATGATACACCGGCCTTTGTATTCAGCGACCGACTTGGTAACAGTAGCAAAATGGTAGCCGAATGTTGTTCGCACGAAAGTGGTCATACCGTAGGATTATCACACCAGTCTAAATACGATGGTAGTTGCACTTTAACCTCTACCTACAACGATGGGGCAGGAACGGGCGAAACAAGCTGGGCACCAATAATGGGTAATAGTTATTACAGGAATATGAGTGGCTGGAACGACGGACCAACACCTTACGGTTGTGCTAATAAACAAGATAACCTTTCAATTATTACCACGCAAAATGGTTTTTCTTACAGAAGTGATGACCATAGTGATAAGATCAATAATAACCCCACCAACTTTACCATTTCCAGTGCCAATGTAAGCGGAGTAATAGCAACCAATAGCGATAAGGATGCATTCAAATTTACCTTACTAAAGAACTCCATCATTCACATTGATATAAAGCCCTTCAGTGTCAATACAGACTTACAGGGAGCTAATTTAGACGTGAAAGTGCAATTATACAATGCGTCAAATACTTTAATAAGTACTTATGACCCGATGAATACAATGGCTGCTGTAATAGACACTATTTTAAATACTGGTGATTATTATATGGTAGTGGCTGGCGCAGGTAACAATAATATTGATAATTATGGAAGTTTAGGTGCTTATACAATCAGTTCATCTGCCGGCACGATTTTACCAATAAGAAATGTTACGCTGGCCGGAAAAGTTGAAAACAACAAACATAGCCTTGCATGGAAGATTGACTCCGACGAACCGATCAATTTAATCTCCCTGGAATCATCCTCTGATGGCATCCGTTTCAATGAAGTGAATACCATCAGCAGTTTATCGACCCAATTTGTTTATAACCCATTTCAAAAAACTGATTTGTATTACCGGTTAAAAGTAACATCCGTTTTAAATCAAACATTGTATTCCAATACCATCAAGTTGAAAGGCATTGATGAAGCCGGAAAAGCATTTAGGGTATCTACTTTTATTCAGCAGGAAATTACGGTGAATGCACTTGAGAAGTACATTTACCTGATCAGTGATATCAATGGAGTAACCGTTGCCAAAGGAAGTGGACAAACAGGATTTAACAAAGTAGATATGAGCCGGATGCCCGGTGGAATGTACGTGTTACAATTATTGAGCGATAACCAGAAACAAACAGAACGAATTATAAAACAGTAAGGTAGATTCATGTGTAAGTTAAAGGGCCAGCGTAAGGGGCTGGTCCTTTTTTAACATCCCCTTTAAGCCCCTTTCCTGATTAAAACAACAGGCTCTATTCGAGCAACCATACAGAAAATTATAAAACAGTTCGGTAGATTTCTATCGGTTAGAGGGGCAAGTAAGACTGCTCCTTTTGTATTTTACTGCCTTTCTGCAAAACGAAACCAACAGCCGAATCCATACCTGAAGTTTGATTGGACGAGAATGCCAATGCGTTAGGGATTGAAGCGGAAATCCTTTTTTTCGCCTGTCTTTTAGCGAAAAAAAGATTGCAGCGAAAAGCCCGGCCCCGCCCTGTATTTTGGCGGGGAAACGCCCTCACACCTATTGAATTCAATTAGCAGTTTCCCACGGATTAAATATGCCGACTCTCCATTTTTTACAGCATTACTTGCTGATCTGTATAAAAGTTTGTCTACAGCCTTTATTTTTTCGTTTGCCAACACTGCCCGGCGGAATATTTACTTTAGGTTAAATTCTCTTTATTCCTATACAAGTAATTTATCGCATTCAATATTTACGTAAATTTAGAAAACCCATTTTTTATGCTTTGGAGAAAATTCAATGGTGACCACATTCAACTACCCATTAAGAGTGCAGTGGAGGAAACCATCAAAAGAGAAGCGAATGCAGGTAACCACCTAAAAGTTTGCATTGGAACCGACAGCCAGGTAAAAGGTAAGGAAACCGAATTTGCCACTGTGATTGTTTTTTTACGGGAAGGCCGTGGCGGATTTATGTTTATTCACAACGAAAAAACGTTGTTGAAGTACAGCATCAAAGAACGCATGCTGGTGGAAGTAGCCAAAAGCATCGAAATTGCTTATGAGCTTTGCGACCTGTTTACGTTGTACAATGTAGATATGGAAGTGCATGCCGACATTAACACGAATCCGCAGTTTAAAAGCAACGAAGCGCTACGGGAAGCTATGGGCTACATTCTGGGGATGGGCTTTGCTTTTAAAGCCAAACCGGAAGCCTTTGCAAGTAGCAGTTGTGCCAATAAAATGGTGAACTAGCTATTTGGGAACTGCATTGATTACTGGAATAAAATATTTGCCAGGCCTGAAAACCTGTTACCGACATACTGTCCCCTTTAGTTTACCATCTGATTCTTTTTTACCGTGTTTTTATTGAACAAGCGTAGGGTCAGTCTGCAGCTCCGGTTGTGTCAGCCGACTGCTATCGGCACCCTTTTACTGTATTTTTTCATAGCAACCACTTTCTACCGGCATCCATTGACGCTGATAATACGGATTCATTTAAAATTGTCGGAAGGGTTGCCAACCTTTTGCAGGTTCTTCTTTTAAAAAACACTTAAAAAAAGGTTAGCAACCCTGTATAGAGCTGCCACAGTTTTAGATAAGCCCGATAATACTTGCAGCAACTTCATGTAACATTGAATATCTTTGCCCTCCAAAAAAACATTCACACATGAGCGAAACAACCTTAACAAAAGGACAAATACAAACCAAAAAAGGTGTATTGACTTTTGAGTTATATGATGATGCCGCACCGATAGCCGTTGCTAATTTTAAAAAACTAATTGGTCAGGGATTTTATGACGGGCTTAGTTTTCACAGAGTAATTCCAGATTTTATGATACAGGGTGGTTGCCCTGATGGTACTGGCGCAGGTGGTCCGGGCTATAGCATTCAATGCGAAACCAAAGGTGATAAGCAAGTGCATGACCGTGGCGTATTGTCGATGGCGCACCGTGGTCCTAATACGGGCGGTTCGCAATTTTTCATTTGCCATAGCCGGATGAATACCAAGCACCTGGATGGTGTGCATACCTGTTTTGGAAAAATTATAGAAGGTGTGGATATCATTGACGATATCCGCGGCGGCGATATTATGGAGAAAGTTGTATTAATCGACTAAGACTTTCGCTGAAAAATTCACAGTAAAAAAAGCCACCTGCCATTGCTGACAGGTGGCTTTTTAATGCTTTATTTTATAACAGCGTTAAGTTAAGCATAAAACGTACGATCGATTTGTGAATGGTGAATCGTGAATCGTGAAATTTTCAGCATACTCCGTCGCTCATTCACGCCTAACCTGACTTTAGTTTCTATTCAGCAAGTGTTTATTCGGCTGCTTTTTAAATCTGGCAAAATAGAATATTCTACTGCATTAGTATCTGCTACTCCCCTTTTGGTGCCTCATTCTTTTCATCAATCAGGGTTAAAATTTTATCCCGACCTAGTTTTTTTGTTGCACTGCTTACAAAGTGCTGTGGTAAAAACTGCCAGGTTTTTCGCATGCGATCTAAAAACAACCGAACATTTTTTGCAACCACGGTCTGCGTTTCCTTATCTGCTTTGGTAAAGATCATTGCAAAAGGTATCTCCCATTTATCGAGCTGGTTTAAAAAATCAAGATCCAGCTTTTGGGGTGTGTGGCGGGCGTCTATCAACACAAAAACCATTTCAAGGTTAGGTCTTTTACGCAAATACCCTTCAATCATTTGTTCCCAGCGGCGACGGCTACGGATACTCACTTTGGCGAAACCATAGCCCGGCAAATCTACCAGATACCATCTGGCATTTTGAGCTTCTTTGCTTTGATTGATAGCAGAGGCAGACACGATCTCAAAATGATTGATCATCTGTGTTTTTCCCGGTTGGCCAGAAGTTTTAGCCAGCTTATCATTGTTGGTAACCATATTGATTAAAGAAGATTTGCCGACATTACTGCGACCAATAAACGCATATTCCTTTTTATCGGGAGCCGGACATTTTTCAAAATCCGGACTACTGATGATATATTTAGCTGATTTAATAAGCATCCGGCAAAGATAAGGAAGACGGGGTTGATGCTGGATGCTGGATACTGGATGATGGTGGCTGGATGCTAGATACTGGATACTGGATGATGGGGGCTGGATACTAGATGCTGGATACTGGATGATGGATGATGGGGGCTGGATACTAGATGCTGGATGCTGGAT
>JBGSMI010000037.1:0-11556 GCA_041740215.1 Ferruginibacter sp. | reverse complement strand
ATTGATACCATGCGTAAAAATGGTTACGGGATAATGGATGCACTTGCTTTGGCCATCAACGGAAAACCAATTATTCCATTTATGCCTGCCTATAGCCAATAAGGTCAGTTATCCACATTTTTTATGGGCTGAATAGTTACGAATGTTGTAAGATTATCCGTTGCATGACCATCTGAAAAATAATAATTTTCATGTTTTTTAATTATTCGGCTAACAGCGCATACCATGTAAACTATTTCTGATGGCGGCGTAGAGTTAATCACAAAATTGCTTCCGTTTTGTATTACGTATAACATCGGCATTTTTACACCAAAATAAAATGGAATAAAATTTCCAAGGCTAATTGTGGGCGCTTCAAAATCCAGAAAATTACCATTATCCACAGTAACTTGTTTGGTATCTCTTGTGTTTATTAGGCTGATATCGCCAACTGCAATATAATTTGGATTATGATTAGGCGAATTTCTATGAGTAATTCCATTTTGCAATACATGTGTTATATTGTCAATATGGGTCATTCTGTAAACATTAATTTCTGCCAAATCCATTGAAACACATATTTTGTCGCTTCAAATATAGTGATTTCAGTTTTTAAACGCCCTACCCACTAAAGTGATGCCCAACAACAGGAAAAAGTGTTTCCACTTTTCTAATAAAAAAATGGCATATGTATTTTTGTTCTTCAATTCATTCCTGAAAAGGCTTGTTGACAGTTGGATAAAATTTACAATTGATAAATATTTTCGGAGAAGCCTGTCATTTACTAAATAAGAAACAATACTCCACCCCGGGTTTTTGTTTCATCTTACAAACATTAAATACCAGTAAATTTGTACCTATGCCCGATTTTAATTGGAATGATACTATTAACCTGGTAAGTAAGTTAACCTTCAGAAGATGCTCGAATGGTATAAAAGTACTGAGCAGTTTTTATGCCAGCAGGTTATTAAATAAACCTGTGCAATGGGGTTACCCGGTTTCGATTTCATTTGAACCAACCACCAGTTGCAACCTTCGATGTCCGGAATGCCCGAGCGGCTTAAGAGCATTTACCCGACCAACCGGTATGCTGGAAAAGAATTTTTTCAACAAAACGATTGATGAAATTCACAAAGAATTATTGTATCTCATCTTTTATTTTCAGGGAGAGCCCTATTTAAATCCCGACTTTTTGGACATGGTGAAATATGCCAGTGATAAAGGTATTTACACCGCCACTTCTACCAATGCGCATTATCTGAATGACGCTGCAGCTAAAAGAACAGTGGAAAGTGGGTTGGATAGATTGATCATTTCTATAGATGGCACTACACAGGATGTTTACAAACAATACAGGGTAGGTGGCAATATCGATAAGGTGCTGGAAGGCGCCAAAAATATCGTAAAGTGGAAGAAGGAATTGAAAAGTAAAACGCCCTTTGTATTTTTTCAGTTTTTGGTGGTAAAGCACAATGAGCACCAGATAGAGGATATAAAGCGGTTGGCAAAAGAAGTGGGCGTAGATGAAGTACGATTTAAAACTGCCCAGGTATATGAGTATGAAACCGACCCCAACAACCTGATTCCTACGATTGATAAATACAGCCGCTATAAAAAAAATGCAGACGGTAGCCATTCTGCCAAAAACAAACTGGCCAACCGCTGCTGGAAAATGCAGCATGCCAATGTAATTACCTGGGATGGTTTGGTGGTACCCTGTTGCTTTGATAAAGATGCCATGCACCAATTGGGTAATCTGAAAAATCAATCTTTTAAAGAAGTCTGGAACAATGATAATTACAAACAGTTTCGAAGGGAGCTGATGAAGAGCCGCAAAAATATAGACATCTGTGCCAATTGCAGTGAAGGCGTTTCGGTATGGCAGGGATAGAAAGAATCTGGTTTTTCGGGTTAATGTTGGTATAGTTTTCGAATGGATGATTGTTGGAAAATTATCCTTCAATTTTTGCTGGGGTTATGCTAAAAAATTTCCCTTAACAATGAGTGATGAGACAAATACATTAATACCTTAATTTTATTTCATGTCAAACAATACATTCAACAATCATTTACGACAGGTAATTCTTCTCGGACTCATTGTTTTACTGGGCATCATGTTAATTACTGAATTGTATATTTTTTTACCCGGTCTTTTAGGCGGCGTTACGTTGTTTATTCTTTCCCGAAAATTGTATTACAAACTTATTGATCAAAAAAAATGGCCCAAAGGATTAACATCCTTATTGTTTATCCTGGTTAGTATTATCATCATTTCAATACCGGTTTATTTTTCTATACGGCTGGTTTCACCTAAAATAAATTCACTGATCAATAACCAGCAGGAGGTAATCCAGGGGCTTGAGATATTTTCGAAAAAAGTCGAAATCTATACGGGCATGAAGTTATTTACAGCGTCAAATGCCGAAACACTTGCAAAAAATATCTCTTCTTATATTCCTTCATTTTTAAATAGTACAGCTAATATTTTAACCAATCTTATCATGATGTTTTTTTTGTTGTATTATTTATTGTACAGTGGAAAAGCGATTGAAAAATACCTGGATCACATTATACCACTAAAGCAGGAAAATGTAGATAAGTTGGGTGCTGAAACTGATTTAATGATCAGGGCCAATGCGGTGGGCATCCCCATTATATGTTTTGTGCAGGGAGTCTTTGCATCGATCGGCTATTTAATATTTGGCGTGAAAGATTGGGGAATGTTGGGGTTTGTTACCGGAGTGTTCGCCTTTTTCCCGTTGGTGGGTACGATGATTGTTTGGGTTCCAATTGTGATTTATATGTATTCAACCAATCAAAATTTAATGGCCACCGGTCTTGCTGTTTACAGCCTTGTTGTAACAGGTAACGTTGACTATATTACCCGTTTGGGTTTATTAAAAAAAATGGGCAACGTACATCCCATGGTTACTGTGTTGGGCGTAATAGTAGGGTTAAAATTATTTGGTTTTATGGGGCTAATATTTGGCCCATTGCTAATCAGTTATTTTATCATATTGATAAAAATTTACAACAACGAATTTGTTAGAAATAGTGGACCTGTTTCGCTTTAAATAAAAACGGTAAAATTTACAGGCGCTGTGTAACCAACCGGTTACTGCGTTAACTTTGCACGATTAAGCATCATTAAGGTATGCTTAAAACGAAACCCATTAAGGATGAGTATTGATAAAGACATTAACCAGCGAAGCTTTAAAAGCGAACATCAAAGAGCCATAGTGAACCTGATTTTCACCTACAACTGGACAACTGAAAAGCTTAAGCACATATTTGATAAGGAAGATCTTACGATGCAGCAGTTTAATATATTGCGTATTTTGCGGGGAAGTGAGATGCCACTTTCAACGTTGCAAATCAGAGAGCGAATGCTTGATAAAATGAGCGATACCAGCCGCATAGTTGATCGACTGATTATAAAAGGCCTTGCAAAGAAAAATGTTTGTAAGGCAGATAAAAGATTGGTAGATGTGTGCATTACAGATAAGGGCAGAAAGGTATTACAAAAAATTGATCTGCAGGAAGACGACATGCAAAATATTACGAGTGCGTTATCGGAAAAGGAAGCAAAAACACTCAATAAATTATTAGATAAAATCCGTCACTCCAATTAATCATTCCAAATGAAATTATTGTTTAAATGGGCAAACTCAAATTGTCGGTTAAAAGCTGTTTGTTGCCTGATAATAATTGTTCAATCGGCGCTGTCTTCTACACTGAAAGCGCAATCAACGCCAGAGTTTAGGGGCGTGTGGGTTGCCACGGTAGATAATATTGATTGGCCCAACCAGGGGGATTTTAACAGCGATTCGCAGAAGGCAGCTTTTATACGGTTACTCGACATGCACCAGCAGAATGGACTAAATGCGATGATTGTGCAGATTCGTCCATGTACGGATGCATTGTATCCATCGCAATACGAACCATGGAGCGAATGGCTAACCGGAGTACAAGGAAGGCCGCCTTTACCCTATTACGATCCGCTGGCATTTATGATTGCTGAAACACATAAACGTGGAATGGTATTTCACGCCTGGATGAATCCATACAGGGCGGAATTTAATATCAACAAAGCATCGGTTGCAGCAACGCACGTTACAAGGCTTCATCCAGAATGGTTTGTAACCTACGGGGATAAGCGATATTTTGATCCCGGCAATAAAGAGGCGCAGCAATACGTGACGCAGGTGGTAACAGATGTAGTAAGCAGGTACCCGGTAGATGCCATTCATTTTGATGATTATTTTTATCCGTATCGGATTGCAGGTAAAGAATTTCCGGATGAAGCCAGTTACCAGTTATTTGGTAAGGGTATGAAAAAAGATGACTGGCGTAGAAGCAATACTGATTCCATCATAGCTATGTTGAGCAGGGCAATAAAAAAGGAAAACAGTAAATGCCAGTTTGGAATCAGCCCGTTTGGCGTATGGCGCAATAAAGAAAAAGATCCGGTAGATGGCAGCAATACCAACGGTGCCCAAACCAATTATGATGATCTGTATGCCGATATTTTATTGTGGCTAAAAAAGGACTGGATTGATTATGTAGCACCACAATTATACTGGGAGTTTGGACATAAAATAGCACCCTATGAAGTTCTATTAAAATGGTGGAGTACCCATACTTATGGTAAACATTGCTATATTGGAATGGGTATTTACCGGGCCAATACCAATGCGGCCTGGCGAAATGTAAACCAGTTGCCCCGGCAAATTGAAGCCATGAGAAGCACACCCAATATGAAGGGGATGATATTTTTTAGCAGTAAAACATTTGATAAAAACCCCAATGGCTGGAACGATAGTTTGCGACTGAATTATTTTAAAGATCCGGTGAAAGTGCCAGAGATGGATTGGCTGAAATGACCGCTATCTTATAAAGAAAAATTTTTATCGATGTGTTAGCTATTTATCAAAATTTAAAATTAAATTAGATTTCCTTTTTTGTAACAACAATTCTATTCAATAAAACCTTTCGTTTCATAATTATGCAGCAGGAATTATACACAAAAAAACAGCAAAGCCTTGTTATTAATACAGCCGGTAAAAAAGTGCTTACTAAAAATCAAGAGGCTTTTAACAAGTTGACCAAACGGATAGAAAAGCTACACAAGGATGTAGAAAAAAAGGAGTTACAATTTGATACAGCATTGAAAATTTATGGTAATGAAATTCATCCCATTGTAAATCAGCTTGATGCACACAAACGAAATCTAGTAACGATTTTATGGGACATTTACCAAAGCCATAAGCTTTCCAAAACCGATCAACGACATCTGAAAACTATACTGAAAGATCATGTGATAGCCTTGTGTCATCAGCCTGGCGGAAGGGAAGATGAGACGTTGAAAGCCATGTTTACCCAACTGAATGGTGAAACATTTGAAAGCATCGAACGAAAGGAAAAAGAATCGCTGAAAGAAGAGTTGTTGCGGGCAGCTAAACTAATGGACCTGGATATAAATCTGGACGGAATAGACACAGGTGATCTTAATGCGATGCAGGAAAAAGTGGTCGAGCTGGAACAAAAAATGGCCGAAAAACAGGAAAAGGAGGAGCAGCAATACAATCAATTTAAAAAGAGCAAAGCCGCTGCAAAGAAAAAAACGGCAAAGCAATTGGAATCTGAGCGAATGCAAAAGGCTGCAGATGAAATGAAACAAAAGAATATCAGCACGATTTATAAGCAATTGGCCAAGCTTTTTCATCCGGATCTTGAGCAGGATGAAGAGCGTAAGATTGAAAAAGAAGTATTGATGAAAGAGCTGACGGCAGCGTATGAGGCAAAAAATTTGCATACGCTTTTAATGCTGGAATTAAAATGGATTCACAACGAAAACGATCACCTGGAAACATTGGGCGAAGAAAAACTATCAATCTATCTCCAAATTTTAAGAGAGCAGGCAAGGGATCTGGAATATGAAATAAATAGCATTTCGCACCAACCACGTTATGCTGTTTTAATGGAAGTTTGTGGTATATCTGTACACCGTAATCCATTAGAAACGGTTTATCAACATCTGAATGGTTTGAAGCAAATTGAATCGGCTTTTAAAAAAGATCTTAAAGCGTTTCAATCACCCACGGCACTAAAACATATAAAGGAGATGATACAAGAATGGAAAAAACACCAGCAACAAAATAGAGTATTTCATGATATGGAAGAGGAGTTTATGAATATTATATTTAAATAAAATAAAGTTTTTAAGTGGGTGTGCAAATAAAAATTCAATAAATATTATTCGATGAAACCATTTTAGGAAGTGTTCAGTTGTATAACTTTTTTATGAAACACATTGGTTTATTTGAATCAGCAAAACAATATAACAACAAAACCAGCCAATCAATCATCGTATAGTTAACATCATAGATTCGTCCAACTCATTCCTCCGTCCTTCTCATCTTTTAGTGCAATACCCAATGTAAGCAACTGGTTTCTTATCTTATCGGAAGTCGAATAATCCTTTTTAGACTTGGCTTCCTTTCTAATATCAATCAGCAATTGCATCACACCATCCAATGAATCGTCTTCAGCAGCCGTTGAATCCTTCAGTCCCATAATATCTTCCAGGTAAGTCTTAAACGCATCTTTCAATAACTGCAAAGTGGCGCTTGAAACAGCTCCTGCTGCAATATGACGATCTTTGATGGAATTAATAATCGGGGCCAAATCAAACAAATTGGCCAACACTTTTGCCGTGCTAAAATCATCGTCCATAAATTCTTCCAACTCATTAACCAGTCTCACAATCTTTTCATCCAGTTCGGTATCGCTGGCAGTTTGGTTTTCTGCAACGGGTAGCTTTTGCAATACCTCGTATGCTTCCCACAAACGCTTTAATGCTTTTTCACTTGCCTGCAAAGCCTCGCTGCTAAAATCGATCGGGCTGCGGTAATGACTTTGCAGAATAAAAAACCGAATCGTCATCGGGCTGAAAGGTTGTGTCAGCAATGGATGCGTGCCACTAAACATTTCCGTCAGTTTTATCTGGTTGTTATAGCTTTTCCCCATCTTGCGCCCATTTACCGTAATCATATTGTTGTGTATCCAATACTTTGCCGGCGTGCGATGGTTGCATATAGTGCTCTGAGCAATTTCACTTTCATGATGCGGAAACTGCAGATCCATACCGCCACCATGAATATCAAATTCAGCGCCCAGGTATTTGGTAGCCATGGCCGAGCACTCAATGTGCCAGCCGGGATAACCTTCACCCCACGGACTTTTCCAGCGCATGATATGTTCCGGTGCAGCCGATTTCCACAAAGCAAAATCTGCCTTATCTCTTTTTTCTTCCTGGCCATCCAATTCCCGGGTAGTTTCAAGCAGGTCGTCAATTACCCGGCCGCTTAATTTGCCATAATCATGGGTAGCTGCATACTTTTTCACATCAAAATAAACCGATCCATTTACTATATAGGCATAGCCAGCTTCAATGATTTTTTCAATCATATTCAACTGCTCCACTATATGGCCAGTGGCTGTCGGCTCAATACTTGGCTCTATGCAATTAAACTGCAACATCGCCCAATGGAATAAATTGGTGTATTTCTGCACCAATTCCATTGGCTCCAGTTTTTCTAACAATGCTTTTTTGGTTACTTTATCTTCGGCTTCTTTTCCTTCTTCTTCAAAATGCCCGGCATCTGTTATGTTTCGAACATATCTTACTTTATACCCTTTAAAGTTTAAAAAACGATACACAAAATCAAATGTAATATAGGGTCTTGCATGACCAAGATGGCTTTCGCCACTCACGGTTGGTCCACACACATACATACCTACATGGCCGGGTGTGATAGCGCTAAATACTTCTTTTTGGCGGGTGTAAGAGTTGTAAACTTTTAAAGGCATAATCCTGTTTTAATATTGGTTGTTTTTTGTGTGGGCGTTTTAAATTATTCCGGTACTGTTTTGTTAATCCTGCTATCAGGACTCATTTATTTGTCATCTGTTTTGCTCTTTTTTTTTATAATCGGATAAAATTGTAATTGAACTTCGTATGTCTTTGTCCGGCAATAAATCTTTTTTGAATAATTAAGCAGCAATAGCCTGGGCCATTCAGCATGGGCAACAGTAAGGAAGAAAATGATATGGTCTTTTTGTTAGAAACACGGAGGGCAAATATAATCATTTCAGTTATTCCTGCGGTCGGCTGATATCGGTAATTATTGGGAAATGATCGCTTAATTTTTTAGTGATTCGGGTAAATTGGTTAATTGAAAGTTGTTTATCAACAAATATGTTATCAATCCGCAATGTAGGAGATATGCCAGTAAATGTTCTGCCAATGCCAGCCCCTTTCATAACAAAAGCATCCTGCAACCCTTTACCAATGGTTTCATACGGGTAAGAATTGGGAACATTGTTAAAATCGCCGCAAACAATTACGGGGTACGGACTTTTATCAATTTCATCCCTGATGCGGTCTGCCTGTCCTTCCTGCCTTAAAAATGTATTCCTGAATTTTGCAATCACACTTTTTGATTTCTCAATGTCTGTTTCAGTTTTAATTGATGGATTTTGAATGTATTTCAGATTGGTAGAATTAAACTTCAACGACTGCAAGTGACAGTTGAAAATCCGGATGGTATCCGGCCCTTTTACAATATCTGCATATTGAAAATTTGAATTATAATCGTATGGGTAACTCCGGATGGTTTGCTTATTGATAATAGGATATTTTGAAAAAATGATCAGACCAAAATGCTGCTGGCTCATAAAATTATTTTTGTAATCGTAGCTATAAAAATGATAGGGCATATTGAGTTTTTGCACAAAATCAAACAGCGTGTAAAAACTATATTTTTTGTAATAGCTGGTATTTAAATCCGCCAATGTATCGCCGCAAACCATTTCCTGAAAGCACGCAATGTCAGGTCTGAACTGGTTTATAAGTCCAATCATTTCGTTGTAAGTTTCCGGATTTTCGGCATGATTTAACACATCAAACTGCGCCACGTTCCAACTCATAATCCGCAAATCATTCAGCCTTTTTTCAACGATGAATAATGATGATAAACGAAAGGGAATAATGTTTTGTATATGCCCTAAAGAAAGTGCAGCCGTTATGATAAAGATGAGTGTCCATATCGGTTTGCTGAAAAGCCAGAATATAAAAAAGATAAAGAGGATCAGCAATAGATAAAAAAGAGAAATGGTTAAAAACCCAACCGGCCACCACGCCGCCGTAAAAAAATATTCATTGTAACAGCCAATTAAAAACAGCGCAGCAACTACAAGATTGCTAATGATAAAAAATTTCTTGGTTAATCTCCGAAAAATGCTTTTTGGCATAGCATAAAGATACTGTTTGCCTTTTAAAAACAGATGGATTGAAACCTTTGAAAATTAAGATTCATCAGGCGCAAGATGGTTTTTGGTGCAATTGTTTATTACTTACAATTCTTCTTCTGCTGCCCTTTTTAAAATATTCTTTTCCTCATCTGTCAAAAAGTGATAACCTTTCTGGTTTATTTTATCCAGTATTTCATCTACCCGCTGCTGCGTTATATGTGAGGTTTTTTGGAATGGTTTTCTATTGCCGGAGTTGTAAAAAACTTTTTCTTTCATTGATGCGCCTTCATTCTTTTTATCGGGATTAAAAAGATTCATAAACCAGTTGTACAAATTATTCATCCAAATGCTGCCATCAACTTCTTTACGTAGTAAGTAAACAAAAGTGAAACCTGCAAGACCTCCGCTAATATGTGCCAGGCTAAAAGCGGCGCCCAGAGAAGCTACTCCCGCAAAATCAATCAGTACATACACGAGCGTAAGTACCCAGATTGGAATACCTCCATTTAAATTTCTAAAAAAGCGATAATTGGGAGCCAACATGGTAGTGGCAACTGCAACGGCCATGGTAGAAGCATTTGCACCCAGCAATGATGCATTGGAAATGGACGGCTTTAATGGCGGAATAAGGTAATTAGATAAAATAAAAACAAATGCACCAGCTAGTCCGCCATAAATATAAATGGGAATTAATTTTTTGTTACCGGTAAGCTCCTGTAAAATAAAACCAAAAGCCCATAGCCAAATCATGTTGCTTAGGATATGGATTACGCCGGTATGGCTAAACATAAAGGTAAGTATCGTCCAGGGTCGCTCACTCAACTGGGTAAGCTGTGCAGGCATCTGAAAGTATGGAACAACATCCGCATAAAACGCTCCCTGCCGGGCCTGAAAAAAGAAATAAACAACCTGTATCGTGATGAGCAATAAAAAGAAAATCACGTTAATGGTAAACAAAGCCACGAGGGCATTGCCATCAGCGCCCAATGTCAACCTGTTTTTAGGCCGCCTGTATTCCGGATATCTTTCTGTTTCTCCCATTTTAAAAAATTATAATACAAATTTACAAAACGTTGCAAGTAATAATGATTAACTTTTAATAAAACGTTTTTTTGTTTGATTTGTTCCAATAAAGGACTAATAAAAAACCAATTAAAGCGCCTCCAATGTGCGCAAAGTGAGCAATGTTGTCTCCCTGTACTTTTACAACCCCGCCAAAAACATCCATCGCAATTATACCAGCAATGGCCCATTTTGCTTTGATAGGCAACGGAATTGGAAAAATGAATAATTCGGTATTGGGGAATAAATAACCAAAAGCTGCAAGTACGCCCATAATTGCACCAGAAGCTCCCACAGTAGCCTGCATCCGCAATCTATTCTGGTAAAGGTCATACATTTCTGTGTTTAAAACACTGTGATCTACAGCCCACCAGTCTACAGCATACGATCCTAATTGAAAGAAAGCTGCACCCAATCCGCAAATGAAGTAAAAGATTAAAAACCGCTTTGGTCCCCAAACCCTTTCTACCATTGAACCAAACATCCAGAGGGCGAACATATTAAACAGCAAGTGAAAAAAACCTCCATGCATAAACCTGTGTGTTACTAGCTGGTAGGGTTGAAAATAAATTGATTTGTAATGATGCAATGCAAAAAGATCAGTTGCAGGGTCAGCCTCCATATTGCCACCTGTTACTATCTGTGCAAAATAAGCCAATGCATTTATAATAATAAGATTGAGTACAATCGGGGTTGTTTGCTGAAAACGATTACCGGAATTATTAAAAGCCATTTAAAATAAATTGATTAAGCTGCAATTTCGTATTTGTTATTGGATTTATAATCCCCTCTTACAAGGTTTTATGATAGTGTTATAAATCAGGAATAAATACTAAGTGATAACGCCTCATTATTTTACATCGTTTCAAATACAGGCTTTTGACTTTCTGTGAATTTGAAGACGGGTCCTTAATTTGTCCAATAAATCAAGTTTCACCTCCCCTGGAATGAAAATTTAAAACAACGCTTTTACTTAATGGGCAATCAAAGTAAAGTCTAAATTCTGGATTGGCTAATTGGTGTATGTTCATCAGGTTATTATCGATCAAGCGGAAAAAAGCTTTGGGGCAACAAAGACGGCAATATTTCTATGATACTTTGAAATTGACTGAAACTGGGGTGATCTAAATTAACATCCACTTGCTCATGTGCCCAGGTGGTGTGATAAGGAATGTGAATTGCGCACCCGCCAATGCTGAG
>JBGSMI010000015.1:0-4238 GCA_041740215.1 Ferruginibacter sp. | reverse complement strand
GATCCTGATCTATTCAAAAAGCTGAATGATGACATTTGGGAATTTAGAACGCTATATCAGGGCTTGCAATACCGCCTGTTAGCTTTTTGGGATAAGACCAATTCAGCAAATACACTGGTTGTTTCGACTCATGGTTTTATTAAGAAACGAAGTAAGGTGCCAGAGACAGAAATTCAAAAAGCCAAACAAATGCGTATAAAATATTTTGAGGATAAAGATAAACTGAAAAAGAAAAAGTAATGAAAACATACACCTTAGACCAGGTTCAGGATAAACTTATCGGAAAGGTTGGAACCGTCAATAGAGACCAATTTGAATACGAATTGCAAATGGAATTGATTGGAAAAGCAATTAAAGAAACCCGCCAACAACGAAAATTAACCCAGGCAGAATTAGGTAAATTAATTGGTGTGCAAAAGGCACAAATTTCAAGGTTAGAAAGCAATGCAAGCAACGCCACCATTGATACCTTAATCCGGGTTTTTGCTGCATTAAAAGCGAAAGTCAAACTAAACGTGGAATTACCCAATCTAAAAACAAGCATCGGACTTTAATACGAAAAGTGTTTTTCTTAATTTATTTCGCTATTCCTACTTCCCCTCCATCACCAACTTAGGCGTACGATCTATCTTAAAAAGCCCCCAATGTTTTTCGGGCTCCAGTGGCTCGTTAGAGCCTTTCCAGGATTCATCAAACGCTTCAAATACAAAGGTTAAAATACCTTCGCTATCCGTCCAGTTTACCAGATCGTGAAAATAAATTTCCTGATTTTCTTCGCTTACATTATCTGCCTCTATGCCCCTGCCATTGGAGTTGGTGGCCCAACCGGCTTCTGTAATGATTACGGGTTTGCCGGGGTACATATTGGCTACTGCAGAGTAATTTTCTTTGGTATAGTTCAGTGCTTCGTGAATGTTTTTGTATTCCCAAACCGGATAGGTATGTATGGAAATAAAATCAACTTCCACTACCAGCGGCTTCAGTTTATTTAACCACGGTACATAATTTTCGCAGAAAGTAACCGGTTGTTTTGCTTCTTTTTTTATCAGTTTCACATAGTCAATTACACTTGCTACAGATACATAATGATCGGTCCAATCTACACAGGCTTCGTTGCCGGCAGATAAGGTGCAGATGATGTCGGGATATTTATTGGCAAGATGGATGAGCTTTTTAATCTGGTTTAGATTCTTCAGCTTATTCGCTTCCAATTGCTCCACCGTATAACCTGCCCCACCCCATGGGCAACCAAAATTATTCATTTCGGCAACTATGTAGGCACCAAGCATAATTTGAAAGGGTAGCTTTTCCTGTTCAATTACCTGCAAAACCGTTTCGGCATGCACATCACAATCATACAAGCGCAGGTATTGCCAATGAGGTTGAAGCAACAACAAATCTTCTTTTATTTCTTCGTACGTTGGCCAAATGCCGCCGGGTTGCTGCCCCTCTCTAAAGCCGGAATAACAGATGGCTCTTCCGGGTGTTAATTTTAATACGTTAAAGCTGTTCAATATATTTCAGTTTTTCATTTATATCCCAAATACCCCAATAAGCACCTACTTCTCCTTCGGCACCTACTTTCCATGATTCATCAAAAGAGGAGAAATAAAATATATCAATGCCCTCGGCTTTTGACCAAAGTTGCGCATTTAAAAAATATTTTACTGCATTGTCTTCCGATGGATGTGAGCCTTTAAAACTTTCGCCCTTGCCTGGCCAACCTGTTTCGGTGATGATTACTTTTTTACCATTGCTCGCATACATTGCCTCGTGATACATTTGCTTCATGTGGCCCAATGAATATTCCAGTTCGCAGCCTTCCCAATAAGGGTAGCAATTGGTTAAGATTACGTCGCAGGCTTCTGTTATCCGTGGCTTTATACTAAACTCATAATAGGCATCTACATAACCTACAGGAATGGTTTCGGGAATCGCCTTTTTTACCCGGCTGATAAAATCCAGTAATTCATCTTCGGATAAATCTTTGCGATACATCACTTCGTTACCTACGGCTGCAATATCTACATAGCCTTCGTTACAAAGTTTTATCAGGCCTTCAATTTCTCTTTCATTTACTTGCTGATCATAGCCCAACCATGCGCCAACCAATGTTTTAATACCAAATTTACGGGCAATAATAGGGATAAACTGATTGCCTTCCGTGCAGGAAAAAGAGCGTACCCATTTGCAATACGGCGCAATAATTTTCATTCTCCGGCGTACCTGTTCTTCTGAAATGATGTCGCCAGGTTTTTGTCCGTCTTCATATAAACTGAAACAAAATCCGTGTACACCTTTTTTTAAAACCTCTCCAAAAAGACTGTTTATTTCTTTCGAAGATTTGCCGGTATAATCCATTCCGCTGCTAAAATCAATCCCGCTGTTGGCATCAACAACAAGTTGATATTGCGGGTCGTCTTTTCTTCTAAATGACATAGTTGTTACTATTTATAATTTTACATTTTGAACTCAATGCCGTTTAGTTAAGGGTGGTTGGTGAGACACCAACCACGGCTTCGAGCCGTGGCGGGTGTCCTTTAGATTTGTATTCTTAATTTATTATAAAACTACTACTATTACTATGTTTTCTTTTTTTGCTTCTTTTTTTCTTTAAAAATCCACAATTTTGTGTGGATAACCTAACCATCGGCAGTGGCTCATTTTACGGAGTCAGGGTTTACTACCCAACGCAGGATACAATCCACTGCCGATTTTTTCCCTTTGTGACCATATAACAATTAGGTGTTAACTACCCATTATTAAGGACTTGGTCGATGGGGCAAAAATGGTTAGATTTTATTGATCTAAAATTACAAACAATGACAAACAACACACAATTTTTTATGGGTATCGATGTATCTAAACCATACTTTGATGCAGCCTTACTTTCTGTCGTAGAGCATAAAAAAGGGGAAATGATTTGCGAACGTTTTGACAATAGCCATGAAGGAATAAAATCCTTTGAGAAATGGCTAAAAAGTCATAAGGTTAGTTTTGATAAAAATACCCTTTTGGTAATTGAGAATACAGGCATTTATCATCGCTTACTGTGGTCGTTTTGCAGTAAGAAAAACTTACCTATCCATATTGGAAATGCAGCTCATATCAAATGGAGTTTTGGCATCGCCAGAGGGAAGAATGACAAGATCGATAGTCAACGCCTTTGTCACTATGCTTACAAAGAAGCGGATGAATTGAAAGCTTCGCCTGCATTAGATCCTGTACTGTTACAGTTAAAGGATCTAATGACTGCGAGAACAAAATTATTATCCCAAATCAATGCCATTAAAGTGTACATAAAAGAGTTGAAAAATTTCAGTGATAAAAGTATTCAAAAAACACTTGAACAGGGATATAAACAAGCACTTGATGGCATGTCCGCTTCCATTAAGAATTTTGAGGCAGAAATCAAGAAGATTATAGCCAGTAATGAAGCGATAGAAACCAACTATAATTTACTTATAACTGTACCAGGGATCGGTCATTTAACAGCCGTATATTTGATTGGCTGTACCAACAATTTTGCCGGAAAAATAACAGGTAAACAATTAGCTTGTTACGCAGGCGTAGTACCCTTTGGGCACAAAAGCGGCATAAGTATCAAAGGGAGGGACAAGGTGCACCCAATGGCTAATAAAGACCTCAAAAAGGCATTGCATTTATGTGCGTTAACAGCTATCCAATTTTATCCTGAATTTAAACAATATTATGAACGAAAAAAAGCAGAAGGAAAACATAGCATGTGTGTACTAAATGCAATCAGAAATAAAATTGTATTAAGAGCAGTTGCGGTTGTGAGTAAGCAAAAAGCTTATGTGGATAACACGAAAATAGCAGCGTAAAAATATAGCGAAAAGTATTTGGTGAAGTCATAACAATCCCCACCCGCCACTTAAACCGCTTAACTAAACGACATTGATTTTGAACTACCTACCAATCACTTCCATTCACTTTGTACCGGGTTGCAGCAGTATCCGCCACTTGATAAAAAGTATGGTTCAATTTCCCAGTATTGAAAATATTGTTAGCATAGCGTTGCCTTTTCTATCAGCCAATCACTTACTATAATTTACACATTGCCTTTGGCCATTGTTACAAATAGGATGACCTTTATATTGGCCATTTATTTAGCATCAATTCAATTTTCTCTACACGGCGGCTTCCACTTCCTTCAACGCAGCTAAGGTTACTTTATCTTTTCTGGCTTCCAGTTCTATCTTTATCTCTTTTGCCTT
>JBGSMI010000012.1:0-26646 GCA_041740215.1 Ferruginibacter sp. | reverse complement strand
AAGGAGATAAATTTATTGAGCAAGTGTATCGAACGGTTGCCAGCATTGAGATAAGAAAGTTCGGGCGTATGGCCGTTTACCTCTTTTTCAGGATCCGGTACGGCAACCAGTTTGTCATCTTCCGGCATCAGTGCTCCCCGTAGAAAGCGGCTGTGGGCATAGTTATGGTCTTTAATTATTTCCAGCAATAGTAAATGTTTCCGCCCTTTACAAACTACCAGGCTAAAAAGCAAACGATCACGGATATCAAGCCGGGCACGGTAATAATTGGTGTCGCCCATCTTTCGTACATCAGCGCTTTTAAAATCGCCGTTCTGCAACTGGTGTAGGGTTTTAGGAAAACTTTTCTCTACACTTTTTATGTCTAATTCATTGTGATGAAGTATGCTATATGCCATGTCGCAATATAACCAAAAACTTTACGGATTATCAAAATTAATCTGGTGAAGATAGCTTTTGTCGAATGGTTATTCACATCGCTTGTGGATAAGCAAGGGTGGTGAAGGGAGTGAGGTGATTCAATGGCGGAACAGTGAGTGGAATAGCCTGTTTTTTTTATCATTCGGGATGTTTAACTTGGCATACAAAAAAATATAGCGACTCACTAGAGTGAACGATTGAAATGACAGCAGAGACTTTTATAATGCCAACAGGGAGTATTCAAAAATTGTTGCAGTTCGGTACAGGGTTGCCAACCTTTTTTAAGTGGGTTTTAGTAGAAAAGAACCTGAACAAGGTTGGCAACCCTTCCGACAATTTTAAATGCACCCTGCCAACAGGAGTTTTACGGCAGATAGTGATTGGATTGAGCGGCTCACGTGCTGTCCTGTGAGAAGCAACGGTGAAATCCCCCTTGGTTATTCGGCAAGTGGATGGCAATATTTTCCTAAAACATTCTGTTTTGTCCAATTTGTAATTTCCGTGCCCCTGATTCGTTTGAAGTGGTCCGTATTGGTTGTCACCAATTGAAGTCCAGTCGTGATCGCTATACCAGCAATCAACGTGTCCGTGTGCCCAATTTCTGTTCCCTTTTTTCGTAACGCTGCTTGTATTACGGCTGCTGTTTTTGCCATACGCAATTTAACCGGAATCACGTTGTTAAGTGCTACAAATTTTCAAATCTTGTAAGTTGCTTTCGTGGTCTTTGGATAAAAGACCGATAAGAATTTCGAAATAGGTAATCATACTTCAATGCCGGTTAGTTAGCAGTTTAAGTGGCGGGTGGGAATACCTGCCATGGCTCGTTGCCGTGGTTGTTGTCTCACCCATCACCCGTAACTTAATGGCATTGAATCATACTTAAATTAATAAAGCCATATTCCCTTAAGTGTTCGTCAATTTTTTCTATGACCTTTGCGTTGCCTCTTAAAAGCTTCGAAACAATATCGGTGTCGGGCAAGGATTGTTTCATAGGTCAATATTTCGGTCGAGAAATTTAATTCGTGTTTTTTGTTTGGTTACGAAAGTCAGCATAATCTTTGTCGCTCATATCTTTAAAAGAACCACCAAATGAAAGCATCTTTTTTCTCCATGTCTAGAATTTTTTTGTGTTTGGTGTTAGTGAATGAATAAACTGGTAAAGCTCCTCTAATCGACTTACAGGAACATCCTTTATCTCGTGCAATATGGTATTTAGTGTCAACATGTTCGTATGGTATTTCTATAAAAATAAATAAAAAATCAGTCGAATATTTGCAGCGTCTTAAACGTTTAATTGTCTTCGATATGCTCGCTGCCAACATTTTTACAGCCGCTAGTTCTTAGCAGATACTGACGACAATAAAGGTAAAATAGCAAAGACTAACGTGCGAAAGTTTTTATTTCGCTTTTTGTTTCAAAATGAAAGTGATGCGAATAGCAGAAAACACAATAAAGGCCCGGTTAAAAATCCTGCATCGAAAGTACGCTCTGAAACAACCAGAGCTGTCGGATGGTTTCGCATCAAATAGATCGTTTCAGTCGCAAAACACCAACGCTCTAATCTATCCCGCCCGCTGGATAGTTGAACTTAAGAAATACCAAACTTACCGCCAAAAAAGTATAATTATTGTGTACGGTAATGTAACAACAACTGTCCGTTTTCGGACACCTTTCTTTCCTGTAATATCCTGTATCCCTTATCCATAAAGGGTTTTTCTGTTGGCACAGAGATTGACCAGGGGACAAAGCGATCAGCAATGAACAATAAATAAAAAGCAGAAGGCATTCAATTCTGGTGGGTCACCCCTCAAGGATGGCTCACCATAAATTGAATGTGTGGAAGTTGCCTGAAGTAATAACCTGATATTTAGGTCAAAACAAAAAATCAAAACACACGATGATACAACTTAAAAAAATATTTAAATGGGTCAACTCCGGTTCCAACAGAACCTTTTTGTTGAAAGATATTAACCTTGATATCGCAGAAGGCGAATTTATTTCTATCATGGGACCGTCCGGTTCGGGTAAATCTACATTGCTAAATATCATTGGCATGCTGGATGAAGCCAATGAAGGCGAGTATAATTTTTTACATGAAACGGTTTTCAAATTAAAAGAAAAAGAAAAGTCGGCGCTTTATAAGCAGTACATCGGATTTGTTTTTCAAGCCTATCATTTAATTGATGAACTAACAGTGTATGAAAATATTGAAACGCCATTGATCTATCAAAATATCAAATCATCTGAGCGTAAGGCTATGGTTGCTGATATGCTGGACCGGTTCAATATTGTGGGAAAAAAAGATTTGTTTCCTGCACAGCTTAGTGGTGGACAACAACAACTGGTGGGTATTGCAAGGGCACTGATTGCTAAACCAAAACTGTTACTGGCCGACGAGCCAACCGGTAACTTAAATTCGAAACAAGGGGAAGAAATCATGGAGCTTTTTCAAGTATTAAATGCTGAGGGAGTTACCATTATCCAGGTAACACATTCTGAAAAAAATGCGGGCTATGGTAAAAGAATTATTCATTTGCTGGATGGAAGAGTAGCCGCCCCTTAAATACCCCGAAGGGAGACTTTTGGAGTAGTTGAATTTTGAGATCTTTTAATTAATCGATTGGATGGTTTGATGCTTTTAAACAAGGAACTAAATTTAAAAAATTGAGCCATTGAGCAATTGGTTTATTGAGTAATTAGTAGTAGGCCCGTAAACAAAATATAAAAAATGAAGCTTAGGATTATATTTATTTGCCTGTTGTTTGTTGTTGTGTTGATCGCAAAATCGCAGGGTACTCAATTGAGTTTGCAACAGGCGATTGAAACCGCATTGAAAAATAATATTTTGACCAATCAAAGCCAATTACAAATGCGCACTGCTGAAATCAATTATAAGCAGGCCAAAAACGATCGGCTGCCCTCAGTAGAAACGGGGTATAACTATGGGTTCAATAGTGGACGCAGTATTGATCCTTTTACCAATGGCTATATCAACCAGCAACTTAATTCAAGTAATGTAAATGCCCAGGCCGCACTGCCGGTTTTTGGCGGCTTTCAATTAAAAAATTCTATCCGGCAAAATGAAGCTGCGTTTGCTACTGCCACTATGGAATGGCAACAACGTAAAGATGAACTGACGCTACAAGTGATTTTGGCTTACCTGCAAATATTAAACAATGAAGATGCGCTGGCGCTTGCCAGGCAACAAGCAGCCGTAACCAAACAACAAGTGGCAAGACTGGAGATTATCTCGAAGGAAGGTGCTACCCAACCTGCCAACGTGAGCGATCTGAAGGGGCAGTACGCAGGTGATGAACTGGCAATGATTAATGCCGAAAACAGTCTCGAAAGCAGCATTGTATCCTTAACACAGTTGATGAATATTACCTATGATGCAAATTTAAAAGTAGACCGGAATGGCTTTAATGACGATGTAAAAATGTATGTTGAAACCCCAGATGAAATTTATATGGTTGCGCTGCAAAAGCTTGCTTCTGTAAAAGCGATTGAAAACAGGGTTAAATCAAGTGATCTGGCTGTAAAGGTTGCTGCTGGAGGATTTTATCCGGTGGTATCCTTGTATGGGGTTTTAAATACCAATTATTCAAGTGCAGCAATGTTGAATAAAAATTTAGGATTTACCGAAGTGACCACATCAGATTATGTAACTGTTAACGGAAGCAATCTGCCGGTAATTACACGCCAAAATAATTTCAGCAGCCAGAAGATTAGGTATGGCAGCCAGCTTAATAATAACCTTTCGAGTGCTTACGGTTTAAGTATACGGATTCCGCTTTTTAATTCCTTTAAAACAAGATCGAATGTTAGCATTGCTAAAAACGAAGCTAAAAATAATCGGTTGATTGCAGACAATATTAAATACCAGTTGAGGCAGGCAGTGGAACAGGCCTTTATCAATATAACGGCTACCTACAAACGCTATGCAGTGTTGAAAGAACAGGCAGATGCTTATGGAGAATCCTTCAGGATTTCTGGTATTCGTTTTGAAAACGGCGTGATCAATTCACCGGAATATTTGATTGCAAAAAATAACCTGGATCGTACCCGGGCCACTATCATTACCACCCGATACGAGTATTTGCTAAGGATGAAAGTGCTTGATTTTTATATGGGGAAATTGAATTACTAGAAGATGCAATGGTGTCTCAATAGATTTCGGGAGGTCAATGGTCAATCAATTTCGTCTACTTAACGAATGGCCGGTGAATACCATCTACTCTTATCAAACAATTCATTCGTGTAATTTGTGATATTGGTGGCAAACTCTCCTTTAGTTAACAATATGGAATGGGCAATGGTGAATTGGCAATGCTCGATTGAACACTCATTTTAATTTACACAAGACCCTTAAATATTTCCAGATGTTTAAGGGTATTGTGTGTCTTTTTTATTTTGAAGTATAGCCATCAATAGTCCGTAATTTTGGGTGAGCCACCCTTATCTGGGTGACCCACCCAAAATTACTACCCGTTGTTATCAAATGTGATGCACTCCTTTAATTCTTTCTCCGTGTAGGCCATATTGTATTGCTTCAATACATCATCTGGTACACCATTCCATTGGTTGGGCACATTACCTGCATAGCCAATATCTTTCACGCCTATTTCTGCGGTGTAAAATCCGGTGGCGGTTAAGTTGCGCATGAGGTTAAAAAATGCTACGCCCTGTTTCATACCCGCTTTGGCTTTGTTGGGGTATGCAATGTCATCCACAATTTCGAGCCGCTGTTTTTCGGTAATGGCACTGAAGGATTTTTCAAAACGTTTGAGCGATTCCATATCCAGCCAACGCAAACCGCCACGCATGGGCGTCTGGTGCCCGGGCATATCCTTTACAATAAACTCAATAAAATCGGGCACCTTCGCATCTGAAGCACTTCCGCTTACTTCATCTTTTGGTATAATAATATCGCCCAAAATGGTAATGGTCACCATTTCTTCTTTGGTAAAAAAGGTCGCTTCCTTTAGTGTTTTATTAAACGCTATTTCTTCCACCATCCGGTCGGCCTGGTCCAATTTACTTGCAGCAGTAGTTGGTTCTGCGGCTTTTTTATCGCCCGGTTTGCACGATTCAACTAACAAGGCCGTAGATGCGGTACCGATGATCAGAGCTTTGATTGATTTACGTCTGTCCATAAAATAAAATATAAAACCCCCATCTCCTGAAGGGGAGTAGAGATTGATTGTTTAAAGTGTTTGCAATTTTCGCAATGTCTAAAAATTTAGATGATTCTGCCTATAAGCCCCCTCAGGGGTTTGGGGCTTCTCTTCTCCTTACAAATTATTCTTCTTCAACTGATCTACAATGTATTCAGATGCACGCATGGATAAAGCCAGAATGGTCCAGGTAATATTTTTATCTGCCTGCGATACAAACTGGCCGCCATCTACATTGAATAAATTTTTACAGTCATGAGCCTGGCTCCATTTGTTGAGGGCCGATTTTTTTGGATCGTTGCCCATGCGCACCGTACCTGCTTCATGAATTATAGCACCAGGATTATCAAGGCCATAATTATTTTCCCTGGTATCATTATCTCCAAAGGTGATCACAGCTCCCATATTGTGCATGATCTCCCGAAAGGTTTCCTTCATGTGTTTAGCCTGGTTAATTTCGTAATCGCTGTTTTTTGTGTTGAAACGCAACACAGGAATGCCATATTGATCAACCACCGCAGGGTCTATTTCGCAATAGTTGGTTTCCTGGGCAACGGCTTCACCACGTCCGGCCATGCCAACACCAGCTCCATATAAATACCTGTAATCTTCTTTAAGCGATACGCCATATCCACCTGCTTCTTTGGTTTTTCCGTTGATAGAAATTTTGCCGTTTTGTCCTTCTACACCAAAGCCAAAACCATAAGCAGGCTGGCTCATGCCGCCCCAATATTCAATGTGATAGCCACGGGGAAAATCAAGCTTTTTATTGTCAAGCCACCATGGTGTGTACACATGCATACCGCCTACACCATCTTCGTTGTAGCGTTTTCTACCATAGAGTTGAGGTAATACACCACCCATCGCAGCACCGGTAGAATCATGCAGGTATTTACCTACCACATTACTGGAATTACCAATGCCGTTGGGATGCTGATCAGACTTTGAGTTCAACATTAACCGGGCACTTTCGCAGGCACTTGCGGCCAATACAACCACTTTACCCTGCACCTGGTATTCCTGCATATCTTCTTTATTTACATACGATATGCCAGTAGCCTTTCCCTCTTTATTGGTCAATACTTCACGGGCCATTGCATTGGTAATAAGGTCTACATTACCGGTTGCCAATGCTGGTTTTATCAACACAGATGAAGAAGAAAAATCTGCATATACTTTGCAAGCTCTGCCACATTGTGCGCAATAAAAACAAGCACCCCTGTCTTTATTAATTTGTTTCGTTAAAATGGATAGCCGGGAGGGTATAACCGGAATATTAATTCCTGTGGCTGCTTTCTTAATAAACAGTTCATGGAGTCGTGGTTTAGGCGGTGGTAAAAAGATACCATCCGGGTCGTTGGGCAATCCTTCATTGCTGCCAAATACACCAATCAACTGATCAACTTTATCGTAATAAGGTTTTACATCGTCGTAACCTATTGGCCAGTCATCACCCAATCCATCAATACTTTTTCTTTTAAAATCTTTAGGTCCAAAACGCAGCGATATTCTACCCCAGTGATTGGTTCTTCCGCCCACCATTCTTGCACGCCACCAATCCCATTTTGTACCGGCAGTATGGGTGTACGGTTCACCGTCAATTTGCCATCCCCAATAGCAAGCGTCAAAATCGCCAAAGGGTCTGAACTTGGTACTGGCGCCGCGGCGCGGAGATTCCCATGGATTTTTTAATTGAGATGAATTTTTTGCCGGGTCGTAATCCGGACCGGCTTCCAGCAGGCAAACTTTTAAACCTGCATTGGCCAACACATATGCTGCCATTCCTCCACCTGCACCTGATCCTACTATTACTACATCGTATTGTTTGGCTTGCTTTTTAATCTGGAGGGTGTCTCCCATAATACAATTTTTGTTGAATGAATAACCGTTAATATAAAAATGAATATAGCATTTATTCTATTTCCAAAAATGTACTGTTGCATGATTATGAAAACATTTTTATCAGCATAGTGCAGCATCCCGGTATTTTTGAAACATTAAGATACAGCTTCATTCGGTTGAATGATTCGGTGAGCTTACTATATTAAAAAAATATCAATCTGATTTATAAACTTATGACTGGTGTACTTTTATTTAAAGGATTAATACCATTTACTTCTACCAATGCCGTTAGAAAATTAGCGCCTTTTACTGAATGCTTAAATACATGTTCATAATGGCGGCAAACCAATTCACTGCTGTCTGCATATTACTTCCCCTCAATGGAATTATCAAAACTCAATACCACCATTTCTTTACTTTGTTTCAACTCTTTTACATAAGGTTTGCAATATGACCATAAAAATTTGCTGTCGAACAAGCCCTTAGATAAATGCTGCGTTGTTTTCATGTTTGATTGATAGTAAAGATGCCATCCCTGCTGCTGTAGTATGGGAGCTGGAGCATATCAAATAGACTGTATATAAGTCCACAAAGTTTTATACAAGCAATTTAGTTTATAGTGCAAGATTAGTTTGTGTTTTGCTTAAGGTGAGCTACTAATTATAAACAAGAAGAAAATCGCCGCAGATTGCTTTTTTGGGGATTTTTTATGCGTTCAATTCCTTATTTTTCATTAAGCGCATATTTAATACCACCTAACAAATGCTGAAGAAAGAAAGGCTCACTAAATGATTCATTGGTGTGCCCAAGTTCGGTATAAAAAGCCCTGCCACCGTCATAGTCATGATACCATGCCATTGGATGGTTGTCGCCATTTTTACCGCCTTTGTACGATGTTTCATCAATTTTTAATATTGTCTGTACATCCGGGTTCATGTTTTTAAAATTGTACCACTCATCTTTTCTCTCCCAGATTTCGGGGAGGTGTTTGGTGGCTTTATTTTTCCTGTCAACCACTATCAGTTTTGCCACTTGTTGTTCCGGGTGCGAAAGAAAACTGGCGCCTACCATTTTTACGTACCAGGGCCAGTCGTATTCACAATCGGTTGCTGCATGTATGCCCACGAATCCGCCACCTTTCTGTATGAAATTTTCCAATGCTTTTTGTTCTGCTTCGCCCAATACATTGCCCGTCGGACTCAAGAAAATTACCGCTTTATATTTAGCCAGGTTTTCATCCGTAAAAGCCAGCGAATCTTCGGTAGCATCTACGGCAAATTTGTTGGCATCGCCCAGTCGCTTAATCGCTTCCACACCAAATGGAATGCTCTGGTGTCTGAATCCATTGGTTTTAGAAAAAACTAAAACGGACGGTTGTTTCTTTTTAAATGCAAAGGCAAAACTGACCATTACAACTAAAATAAAAATGATTTTTTTTATCAGGTGATTTTTATACATGGGATACAATTTATTTATTTTATAATGAAGATAAAATGCTGTGAAAGAATTGTTAAGCGATAGCGTTTTTTTGCTGCTATCAATAATCTGAATAAGCGGTTGCTCGAAGAAAAAAGCTGGTATTCTTCGATACGTTATTTTGATATTCCGGCAATGCGGACATCTTTTTCCATTCCGGTGATGAACCAAAACTCTTCCAATGCGCATCTCTGTCAGCCATATTCTCAAAACTTGTCATATACATCAGGTTTGGCATACTGCAGCCTGCAATGACCGATGAATAAAATATTGCATTGAAGTTTAATTGTTTAAACAATGCAATCTCGCCCCCTGCATTAAACATTTCCACTTTGTTTGTAAATATTTTTTCAGTCGCGCTTTCATAGCTGCGCAATTCATATACCCTTTCGTTGCGAGGGCCGGTAAGCGCTGGGAGATTTAGAAACGGAGCAAGCGGAAAAGCCTGTGCCAGAATATTTTCCAATCTAATGTAAGGAGGAGTTTTGAAGGTGGCCTCCAAATAGGATTTGCCGTTGTTCTGGTAGTCGTTGTCTTTAACTAGACCAGTAGTGATTTCGCTAAATTGCCGCAGCGATTTTACTGGAATAATTACGTAGATACGTTTATCTTTTGCGGTGTCATTTGCAATGAGGGTGAACACACCAACCTTTTTAATTTTTTGCCGGTGCAGTGCAGGAACGTAGGCATCTTTCAGGTATTGTTCAATCAATTGTTGCTGTTCCGTAGTTGAAAAATGATAAATGGTGATCTGGTAAAATTCACCTTTTGTTTTACCTTGCCCAGCAAAAGTAAAAACTGGAATACTTAATAGCAGTAAGACTGAAATTTTAGCAAGCATTTTTTTCATGGAAGCAATTTTAAGGACTGAAGGTAGTGTTATAAAAGCATAGAAAAAGAGCCAATACAAATGTTGGCTCTTCTTTTATAGCCCGGTGTAATTTTGTAACAGACTTTATGATTGGCAACTAAATTCCTAACAAATTCCGGTTAAACGCTTCATCACTGCCCGTTCCGGCGAAATCATCAAATGCTTTTTCTGTTACCTTGATGAGGTGGTTTTTAATAAATGGAGCTCCTTCTGCTGCGCCATCTTCTGAGTTTTTGATGGCACATTCCCATTCCAATACAGCCCATCCTTTGTAATCGTAAGCAGCCAGTTTGCTGAAGATGGATTTAAAATCTACCTGCCCGTCGCCCAATGAACGGAAGCGGCCTGCACGGTTTACCCAACTTTGATAGCCGCCATAAACACCTTGTTTTCCGGTTGAGTTAAACTCGGCATCTTTTACATGAAAAGCCTTGATGCGCTCATGGTAGAAGTCGATATAAGCCAGGTAGTCAAGGCACTGTAATACAAAGTGAGATGGATCATAAAGTAAACAGGCACGGGAATGATTGTTTACTTTTTCTAAAAACATTTCGTAAGATATCCCGTCATGTAAATCTTCGCCGGGATGAATCTCGTAACAAACATCTACTCCACATTCCTCAAATTCATTTAAGATAGGAATCCATCGTTTGGCTAGTTCGGTAAAAGCCGTCTCTACCAGTCCTGCCGGACGCTGTGGCCATGGATATACCGTTTGCCAAAGCAATGATCCACTAAAGGTAGGATGAGCAGTCAATCCCAGGTTTTGCGATGCCTTTGCTGCATACATCAGTTGCTGTACCGCCCACTCAGTTCTTGCTTTTGTATTGCCATGAACTGCCGCTGGCGCAAAGCCATCAAACTGTGCATCGTAGGCAGGGTTTACCGCAACCAGTTGTCCCTGAAGATGTGAGGCAAGTTCTGTTATTTCTAATCCTGCTGCCTGCACAACGCCTTTGATTTCATCCGCATAGGTTTTGCTTTTGGCAGCTTTTTCAAGGTCAATCAAACGGCTGTCCCATGATGGAATTTGAACTCCGGTATATCCCTTTTCTTTTGCCCATTTACAAATGGCAGGCAATGAGTTGAAGGGAGCTATATCGCCTGCAAATTGTGCTAAAAATATGCCAGGGCCTTTTATTGTTTGCATATAGGAATGATTGATGAATGAATGATGAATGATTGATGAGTGATTGATGAGTGATGAATGATGAGTTATCAGTTATGAATGAATAAATGAATGAGTTATCAGTTATGAATGACCGAATGTTTTATTAATGATTATTTTTTGAAAATAATAAATGATTAGTTGATGATTTTTAAATGACGCAAATCCCATTAGTGTATTTGAATCCAAACGATAAATCTAAATAATATATGACCTCCATTTTGTCTTGGACTTTTTACTTGCATTGGTATGTTGCAGAAGTGAAGCTTAAAAATGAAGACCAGTAACTAAAAAAGGTTTTAAAAGTAATGAGGATCTATTCGATTATTACTCATTATTACACATTACTCTTCATTCCTCGTCATCACCCATCAATAGTCACTCATCACTCACTCCTCATTCATCCCTCATTAAATTTTATAGGCTGTCCATTTTAAATCGGATTGTGCAGAGGCAACTACATTATCAATAAATGCCATTCCTCTCACGCCGTCATCAACCGAAGGGTAATCAAGCGCTTCTTTGGATGGTTCGATGCCATCTAGTTTGGCAGACAATGTGTTGGTAAAGTTTTTATAAATATTGGCAAATGCCTCCAGATATCCTTCAGGATGTCCGCCTGGCGTGCGGCAATTGCTGACTGCAAAAGAGGATAGTCGTCCACCGTAGTTTGCACCCGCTCTTAATATTTGTGCAGGTTCATCCAGCCATTTTACTATAAGGGTATTGGGTTCCATCTGTGCCCACTCGATACCCCCTTTTTCTCCATAAATTCTTATCTTCAAAGCATTCTCTTCACCGGCTGCAACCTGCGATGCCATTAGCACGCCGGCAGCACCATTGTCAAATTTCAACAATACGTTTCCATCGTCATCCAGCGCTCTTCCTTCCACAAAGATGTTAAGGTCGGCACACAGATGTGTGATTTTTAAACCGGTAATGTATTCTGATAAATGTGCAGCGTGCGTTCCAATATCACCCATACAACCACTTTTGCCACTGCGTTTGGGGTCCGTTCTCCAGGCAGCCTGTTGGTTGCCTTCTCTTTCTGATAATTTGCTCAGCCAGCCTTGTGGATATTCAACCCATACTTTTCTTATTTTACCCAATGCTCCTTCGCCTACCATTGCTTTTGCCTGCTTCACCATCGGGTAGCCCGAATACGTGTGGGTTAGGCAAAGGAGTAAACCGGTTTCTTCTACCAACGCTTTTAATTCTTTGGCTTCATCCAATGTAAAGGTGATGGGCTTTTCAATTACTACATTAAAGCCTTTTTGTAAAGCCATTTTTGCAGGGGCAAAGTGGGCAAAATTGGGCGTAACGATTGTTACGAAATCTATGCGTTTACCGGCTGGCATTAAACTTTCCTTTTCCAGCATTTCTTCATAGTTCATGTAAATCCGGTCTTCTTCCAGAAACAATGATTGCCCGGAATCTTTAGCAATTTCTGGATTAATACTAAGCGCTCCACAAACTATCTCAACCAAGCCATCCATGTTAAATGCAAAGCGATGTATGGCTCCAATAAAGGCGTCCTTACCACCTCCAATCATTCCCATCCGTAGTTTTCTTTTCATATCAGTTTATTTAAGTTTGAGCAACCTGTTTAAATGTTTTAAAATGCAAATTTTCTACAATTTTACGCATAAAATTTATATGCAATTAATAAAATATTTTGCGGGTAGTACCATCCCTATTTTTTTAACGGCTTAGCCCACCCTTTGAATATAATACCTATATCCAATATAAATTTAAGACCAATACCAAAAAAAAACACCTAAATTTTTTTTTAATTCGTTCAATTTAAAAATGCATTTCCTTTTGGCAGTCGATAGATGCCACTCAAAAAAAAACAATTGTTAATTTAACTTTTTCTATCCAAAATTCAATAATATTACATTTCATATTTTTTTTGAACACCATTATTGAATTAAAATCAAAAACGATTATGCCTGCCAATATTCAGAAAAAACAGCTTTTTTTAGCAAGCTGTATAGCACTTTTAGTAACCTCTTTGTCTTTTGGAATTCGTGCCGGTATACTTGGCCGCCTTGGTGAAAAATTTTCTTTGGATGCACAGCAGTTAGGAACCATCGCAGCTACCGCATTCTGGGGATTCCCGCTTGCCATTGTAGTTGGTGGCCTGGTAGTGGATGCCATAGGAATGAAAAAGCTGCTGATTGCTGCGTTTATATTTCACCTCGCAGGTATATTGCTCACCGTATTTGCCACCGGCTATTGGAGTTTGTTTATTTCTACGCTATTTGTCGGTATCGCCAACGGTACGGTTGAAGCAGCTTGTAATCCACTGGTAGCAACCATTCACAGCGATAATAAAACGACTAAATTAAATCACTTTCATTTATGGTTCCCGGGTGGTATTGTTATAGGTACATTGCTCGTTTTCTTTCTGGATAAAGTAGGAATTGGCTGGCAGGTGCAGGTGGGGTTAATGGTTATTCCAACATTGATTTATGGCCTCTTATTTAGTAAGCTCGATTTTCCTGTTACGGAAAGGGTAGCAAGTGGTGTATCAAGCGGCGAAATGTATAAATCCTTACTTAATCCTTTGTTTTTATTAATGATCATATTAATGTTTGGTACTGCCATTACTGAATTATTTACCGGGCAATGGATTGATGTACTGCTAAAAAATGTAACAGATAATGCAATTCTGCTATTGACCATTGAAACCGGTGTGATGGTGATTGGTCGTGCGTTCGCAGGTCCGGTGGTTCATAAGTTTTCTCCACAGGGTGTATTGTTGATATCCGCTATCCTTGCTGCTGTAGGCTTATATCTACTTGGACATACTTCTGGCAACATGCTGTTTGCGGGCGCCATTATTTTCGGAATGGGCGTATGTTATTTCTGGCCAACCATGATTGGATTTGTAGCAGAAAATTTGCCCAAAACCGGAGCGGTGGGTTTAAATTTTATGGGAGGGGCAGGGATGTTTGCTGTATCGATTTACATGATATTTATGGGTGGATATTACGATCGGTTGCTGGTAGCAAAGCTTCCGGCAGGTGCCGATTTGCCTGCTTATACTGGTAGCAGTGCTACTCCGGAAATGGCGGGTGCTTTAATGGAAGCCAAAAAATTAGCTGGCCCGGAAATTATCAACGCCACATTGGTAATCCCAATTATTTTAATTGTAGCCTTTGCTGGCTTATTTTTATACATGCGATCAAAAAAAGAGGAATCGGTTCAATCATTATCTAATTCGATTGTTTAAAATATTTTTCCTATGTCAGATCATCAAAACAGGCGCAACGCCATCAAGAATATATTGGTTGGTTCGGCAGCCTTTAGCACAACTTCTATGCTATCATCATTTTCTACAACAGAACAAAATTCAACCAACACTCCGTTGAAAGGAAAGATCAATCATTCCGTTTGCCAGTGGTGTTTCGGTTCATTATCACTCGATGAATTATGCTTAGCTGTTAAGGCAATCGGTTTTGGCGCTATCGATTTGATTGCCCCAAAAGATTGGCCCATTCTGCAGAAGCACGGTATTTATAGTTCAATGTGTTACCACGGCGGGGCGGTAAGTTTAACCAAAGGATTTAATAACAAAACATATCATGAACAGTTGGTAAAAGATTACGAGGAAGTGATTCCCTTAATGGTGAAAGCAGGTTACAAGAGTGTGATTTGTTTTAGTGGTAACCGGGATGGAATGGATGATGAAACCGGTCTTAAAAATTGCGCAGAGGGATTGAAGCGAATATTACCACTTGCAGAAAAAAATGGCATTACCATCCAGATGGAATTGCTCAATAGCAAAGTGGATCATAAAGATTACATGTGCGATAAAACAGCCTGGGGAGTAGAACTATGCAAACGTACCGGATCAGCAAACTTCAAACTACTTTACGATATCTATCACATGCAGATTGATGAAGGTGATGTGATCCGTACAATCCGGGACAACCACCAATACATAGGACACTATCATACCGCAGGTGTTCCTGGCAGGCACGAAATTGATGACCAGCAGGAGCTGAATTATCCCGCCATCATGCGTGCAATTGTAGCAACCGGTTACAAAGGATATGTTGCACAGGAATTTATGCCGGCAAAATCCGATAAACTACTTTCATTGAAAGAGGCCGTATTGCTTTGTGATGTGTAGCTTTTTTTGACTCAACTTTTTGATAACATAATTGTATTAGAAAAGTAACATCTTTCTATTTAATAAAAACGACCAAATTCCAAATTCGTCCATTCCAAACAGTCTTTTACAATCCAACTGTTTGTACACTTTCCTTTTATGGATAGGGGCAAAAAAAAATTAAACGATGGCTGAAAACACGTATGATGCAATTGTAGTTGGCTCAGGAATTAGCGGCGGATGGGCAGCTAAGGAACTTACTGAAAAAGGTTTAAAGGTTTTGATGCTGGAAAGAGGCAGAAACGTTGAACACAAGACAGACTATGTAAACGCCAACAAGGATCCCTGGGAATTTCCTCATGCAGGCGGACGTACCCAGCAAATGATAAAGGACTATCCGGTGTTGAAACGGGATTATCCGCTAAGTGAACAAAATCTTGAATTTTGGGTGAAGGATAGCGAATGTCCATACACAGAAATAAAACGTTTTGATTGGTTTAGAGGTTACCATGTAGGTGGCCGTTCCTTAACCTGGGGCCGCCAAAGTTATCGCTTCAGCGATTTTGATTTTGAAGCCAATTCGAAAGATGGTTTTGGCGTTGACTGGCCAATTCGTTACAAAGACATTGCACCGTGGTATGGTTATGCAGAAAAATTTGCTGGTGTAAATGGTGCAAAAGACGGCTTACCTCAATTGCCCGACGGCAATTTTTTACCGGCCATGGAAATGAACTGTGTGGAAAAAGATGTATCCGAAAGATTGAAGGAGCATTATAAAAATGCCCGTACCATGATCATGGGTAGGTCGGCCAATCTTACACAGGAACACAATGGCAGATCCGCCTGTCAGTATAGAAATAAATGTTCACTCGGTTGTCCGTTTGGGGCTTACTTTAGCACCCAATCGGCTACACTTCCTGCAGCGGTTGCAACGGGTAATCTCACGCTTCGACCATTTTCAATTGTCACCAAACTTATTTATGATAAGGATAGCAAAAAAGCAAAGGGTGTTGAAATACTGGATGCAGAAACCAACAAAACGTATGAGTTTTTTAGTAAGATTGTTTTTGTAAATGCATCGGCTTTAAACTCAACCTGGTTGCTGATGAATTCGGCCACAGATATCTGGCCAGACGGATTAGGTAGCAGCAGCAATGCTTTAGGGCACAACTTAATGGATCACCATCTTGGTGTAGGTGCTGGTGGAGATATAGATGGGTATGAAGATTTTTACACGTATGGCCGCCGGGCCAATGGTATTTATGTACCAAGATACCAGAATTTGTTCAACGACAAACGGGATTACCTGCGTGGGTTTGGCTACCAGGGCGGTGCAAGTAGAGATAGCTGGAAACGCCAGGTGGCGGAATTAAGCATAGGTGCAGATTTTAAAGAAGCATTGACAGAACCCGGGGGTTGGAAAATGGGGATGGGTGGCTTTGGAGAAATTTTGCCTTATCCAGAAAATAAAGTTACACTGGACAAAACCAAGAAAGATAAATGGGGACTGAATGTATTGGCCATTGATTGTGAGTTGAAAGAAAATGAATTGAAGATGCGCAAGGATATGTTGAATGATGCGATTGAAATGCTGGAAGCGTCCGGTGTTAAAAATGTAAAAGGCTACGATGGCGATGGTACACCAGGCCGGGGTATCCACGAAATGGGTACTGCCCGTATGGGAAAGGATCCTAAAACTTCGGTACTGAATGGTAACAACCAGGTATGGGATGCAAAAAATGTATTTATTACCGATGGCGCCTGTATGACCTCAGCCGCTTGTGTTAATCCGTCACTTACCTATATGGCATTAACAGCAAGAGCAGCAAATTTTGCAGTGGAAGAATTAAAAAAAGGAAATCTTTAAAAATTAATGATGCCAGGCGACTCAACCAATATCAATAGTAAAGCAACGGTTCAAAATACCTACGATGCAATTGTAGTAGGGTCTGGCATAAGTGGTGGCTGGGCTGCCAAAGAGTTAACAGAAAAAGGATTAAGAGTATTAATGCTGGAACGTGGGAAAGAACACGAGCATGTTAAGGATTACAAATCGGCAGCGAAAGATCCCTGGGAATTTGAGCATGGTGGACGAACTTCCGTGCAACAAAAAGAAGATTATCCGGTAATTCATCGTGGTTGGGCAGCTAACGAAGCGGTGATGGATTCCTGGACGAATGAAAAAGATTGTCCTTATACCGAAGTAAAACCATTCACCTGGTGGCGCAGCTACCAAATGGGTGGCCGCTCTGTTCTATGGGGCAGGCAAAGTTATCGCTGGAGTGATTTCGACTTTGAAGCCAATGCCAAAGATGGGTTTGGTGTTGACTGGCCAATCCGCTACAAAGACATTGCACCCTGGTACGATTATGTAGAAAAATTTGCAGGCATAAGTGGCTCAATGGAAGGGCTGGCACATTTGCCCGACGGTCAATTTTTGCCACCAATGGATTTAAATATTGTAGAGAAGGATGTGGCAGCAAGGATAAAACAACAATTTAAAAATCGCTCCATGATCATTGGCCGGGTAGCCAATTTAACAGCGGCTATCCCGGGCAGAACGAAATGCCAGTTTAGAAACCGTTGCTGGGAAGGCTGTCCTTTTGGTGGATATTTCAGTACCCAATCCTCCACATTACCTGCTGCACAGGCTACCGGTAATTTAACCATTCGTCCATTTTCAATCGTAACAAAAATCATTTACGATAAAGACACTAAAAAGGCGAAAGGTGTAGAAGTGTTGGATGCAGAAACCAACAAAACGGTAGAGTATTTTAGTAAAATCGTTTTTCTAAATGCCTCAGCTTTAAATTCAACCTGGGTTTTAATGAATTCTGCAACAGATGTTTGGCAGGATGGATTAGGTAGCAGCAGCGGGGAACTGGGACATAATGTTATGGATCATCATTACAATCTCGGTGCTTCGGGTACGGTAGAAGGCTTTGAAGATGTAACCACCTACGGGCGTAGAGCTAATGGATTTTACATCAGCCGCTTTGCCAATCTGTACGGCGATAAAAGAGACTTTTTACGTGGCTACGGTTACCAGGGAGGCGCCTCAAGAGCGGGCTGGAGCAGGGAAATTGCAGAATTGAATATTGGTGCCGATTTTAAAGAAGCGCTAACAGAGCCCGGTGGCTGGACAATTGGTGCCTCTGGCTTTGGCGAAATTTTACCATACCACGAAAACAAGATTACTCTCGATAAAACTGTGAAAGATAAATGGGGCTTACCGGTGCTGTCCATGGATGCCGAGCTGAAGGAGAATGAATTGAAAATGCGGAAAGCCATTGTTGATGACTTAGTAGCCATGTTTGAAGCATCAGGAGTTAAAAATATCAACACTTTTAATAGTGGACATGCAATGGGCCATGGAGTACACGAAATGGGAACGGCTCGTATGGGGAAAGATGCCAAAACATCGGTGCTCAACGAATACAACCAGGTATGGGATGCAAAAAATGTTTTTGTGACAGACGGTGCCGCTATGACATCCTCCGCTTGCCAGAATCCATCGCTTACTTACATGGCATTAACGGCAAGGGCTGCGGATTTTGCAGTGAGTGAATTAAAAAAAGGTAATTTGTAAACCATTTAAAATCAAAAGTATGAATATGACTAGAAGAGACCTGTTGCAAAATGTAGCAGTTTTGCTGGGCGGTTCCATTGTTGGCGGATCTGTTTTCAGCCTCTCCGGTTGCACCTCAACCGATAAACAGGTAAATGCTTTGTTTAGTGAAAGCCAGGTAGCTTACCTGAATGAAATTGCAGATACCATTTTGCCTGCCACCAGCAGTCCCGGTGCCAAAGCGGCCAATGTTGGCAACTTTATGTCGGTGATGGTATTGGATTGTTATACTGAAGCGGATCAAAAAATATTCATGGAAGGCCTGAAAAAGGTAGACGAGTTGAGTGAAAAACAATTCAGCAAATCTTTTGTAAAAGCCGATCCAAAACAACGCACCGAATTACTAACAGCGCTCGACAAAGAGCAAAAAGAATACCAGTTAAAAAAGACCAAAGAGCAACCTTCACATTATTTCAGAATGATGAAAGAGCTTTCTGTACTGGGCTACTTTAGTTCAAAAGAAGGCGCAACGCAAGCCTTGCGTTACCTGCCAACTCCGGGAAAATATGATGGCTCATTTCCTTATAAAAAAGGAGACAAAGCCTGGGCAACTTAGTAAGTTTATTCCATTAAAACAGCAATGCTTTATACTGTTACTATCCGCTTTGATAGTGCATGTAAAGCATTTTTTATTTTTACCCGGCCAGGGAAATAATGATCTGGCTTTAGTGTCGTCTCTGTCTGCCTGATACCATCATGGCAGAGCACCTTGTGTATAAGTGCGTAACGCAGCTTTTATCAACCGCTGTAGGTTGTCCTTAGATATTCATTCTGCAATCAATACTACAGCATAACTAGCTCATACATAACAGGGAAATTGGTTGGCTGTAAAATAAAAACAGGAACAGGCGGCAAACCAGTTCCTGCAAAAAAATAAAATCAAAAAATAAAATCAATTACAGCCCCAATTTCCAACCCGCTCTATAATCCCTTTTTACATACTGGTTGGCTTCGTCAAAATTGGTAATCTTCATGTTTGGACCATCCCATAATAGTTTAATGCCTCTGCCAGGGTAGTTGATTTTTTTCGGATCTTCTTTACTTGCTTTTTGAATGTCAAAACTTCGGATGGCGAGGTTACCCATCAGTACCGTCTCGGTTAATGGTCCGGCAATTTCAAAGGGTGAACTCAGCATTTTTGCCGTCGGACTATTATAGCCTGCAATACAAGCTTCTACCCATTGGGCATAATGCCCACCAGCACCATTCGTAACCCTTGCAATTGTTTCCGGAATAGTTACTTCCTGGTTGCGGGTAAGCGGCAGCAGTCTTGGATTTTCGCCATAAGTATCACACATCATTTTACCCTTGGTTCCTACAATGATCACCCCATTACCACCATCTCCCATTATTTCATTGGGTCCCAATTCATCCGGTCTTTCAGGCTGAATGCCGCCATCCATCCAATGAACTTTGATGGATGGCTTTGAACCTTTACCTGCAAATTTTAAAGTAACCGAAGATGAGGCGGGTGCGCTTTCTGGAAAGTATCCTCTTCTAAACGGTCCCGTGTAAACGCTGCTTACACTACAGGCTGCTTCTGTTGGATAGCCAAGATTTAAAACACGGAATGGTGCTTCAATTAAATGGCATCCCATATCTCCGAGTGCGCCGGTACCATAATCCCACCAGCCACGCCAGTTAAATGGAATGATATTGTCTACGTAATCTTTTTGTGGCGCTGTACCCAGCCAAAGATTCCAATCCAGTTCGGCAGGAACAGGCGCAGTCAATTTAGGCCATGGAACACCTTGTGGCCATACGGGACGGTTTGTCCATATGAATACTTCCGATGCGTCTCCAATAATGCCAGCGTTGTACCATTCCATTAATTTACGTACGCCATTGCCGGAAGATCCCTGGTTTCCCATTTGTGTAACCACCTTGTATTTTACCGCTGCTTCTGTAAGCATCCTTGCTTCATAAATATCGTGTGCCAATGGTTTTTGAACATACACATGTTTGCCCATTTGCATGGCGGCCATGGCTTGTACCGCATGGTTATGATCGGGTGTGGAAACAGAAACGGCATCGATGCTCTTGTGCTCTTTCTCTAACATTTCACGAAAGTCTTTATAATATTTTGCTTTTGGAAAACGCTCCCTGCTTGCTTTTGCCTGGCGGTCATCTACATCACACAAAAATCCAATATCTGCTTTGCCACTTTTAAAGAATTCACTTAAGTCACTTTGGCCCTTTCCGCCTGCACCAATACCGGCCACCGTTATCCGGTCACTTGGAGCGGTAAAGCCGTTTCCGCCCAATACGTGGCGGGGAATGATATAAAAGCCTGCCGCAACGGTTAGCCCTTTTTTGATAAAATTTCTTCGGGATTTGTTTCCCTCAATTGACGTACTTTTAGTTTTTTTCATTTCATGTAAATTGATGAGTCAAACGTTTTTTTTACAGTTGTAAATTAGCTTGTTTTTATCAATGAGAAATAAAAAATTGGTTGTTTCTTTATTTATTATGTCAACCGGGATAGCGTTTTTTTATCAGGTATTCTGATGCAGCGATTGATTCATCCGTGGTTATTTTATTTACCATAATCACATTAGAAGCATGAAAGGACATTAAATAACACTGTCCGGGATTATTGACTAAATCTGTTGTTGCTTGTTTTTGGTTGATATGCACTTACGGTAAAATCCTCTTATCATAAATCTATTCAATATTAACGCTTTCATTGTTTGAATAAATTAATCGTTTTCGCTGAATGATTGAAATGGGTGCATCTAAAATTGTCGGAAGGATTGCCAACTTGTGCCGGTTCTTTTCTGCTAAAAACACTTTAAAAAAGGTTGGCAACCCTCTATTGAGCTGCGACAATTTTAAATACGCCCATTGAACTTTTTTTCCGTATAATTTCGTTACTTTAGCAGAACGTAAATGACGATTTTGTTTGCATGCCTTAGTTCATTTTTTCAGTTATTAAATCATACACTGTATTCTATCATTTTTCAATAATTTGTGATAGACCTTGATCAAGAAATTGACTTGATTTCAATTGTCAGTCATTCGTAAATCAGTTTTTGGTGGAGGCGAAAAAAAAATGAACGATTTACATGTGCAGTATGCAAAGGAGGTAATTGCAAGATGAAGCCGTTAAAGGTGTGGATGGGAACTTTGATAGCTGTCACTTTAATTTATATTTTATTTATGTTGGTTCATTCAGTTCTGGCATTTCTTTAAACGATATCAAAGGATCTATCAACGTATTATTAAAAAAATAAACCACTTCTATATGTCAAAAAACAACCGCAGGCAGTTTATTAAAAAAAGCTTGCAGGCAGCCGCAGGCACTTACATAGCCTCCATGGGATTTAGTGCAAAAAGTTATGCGAATATTATTGGTGCCAATGATCGGGTTCGGCTCGGGGTAATAGGTTTTGCAGACCGGTTCAGGCAATCACACCTGCCCTGTTTTATGCAGCACTACAAAGAACTGAATTTTGACATTGTAGCAGTTTCGGATATTTGGAAGTTGAGGCGGGAAGAAGGTCAGCAACACCTGAAAGAAAAAATGGGACATGATATTGTCGCTTGCAGGAATAATGAAGAACTATATGCACTTAAAAATATTGACGGCGTGTTTGTAGCCACTTCCGATTTTCAACATGCACTCCATGCAGTGGAAGCTGTGAATGCCAAATGCGATGTGTATTGCGAAAAGCCTTTTGCTGAAACGATGGAAGACAACCGGTTTGCCTTCAAAACCATCAAAGCTTCCGACCGAATTGTTCAAATTGGTTCGCAACGCAGAAGTGGTGCCAATTATGCAGCCGCAGCCGATTACATTCAAAGTGGAAAGTTTGGCCCCATTACCATGGTAGAACTTACCTGGAATGTAAACCAGCCCGGCCGTTGGCGCAGACCCGCATTGGTTGCCAAATGTAAAGAAGAAGATTTGGACTGGAAGCGCTTTTTAATGAACCGGCCCCACGAATCTTTTGATCCTAGGAAGTACCTGGAGTATCGTTTGTTTTGGCCGTACTCTTCCGGTATGCCGGGACAATGGATGAGCCACCAGATTGATACGGTGCATTGGTTTAGTGGTTTGCAACATCCCAGAAGTGTTACCGCCAATGGTGGCATTTATCAATGGAAAGATGGCCGTAGAAACTGGGACACCACTACTGCTGTTTTTGATTATGGTACCAAAGAAGATCCAACTAATGGATTTCAGGTGGTATTTATGTCACGAATGCACAACGGCGATGAAAACCCTGCAGAAATATATTATTCCAATGGTGGTGAGTTGAACCTGATCACCAATAAAATTTCTCCAAAGGGTGGACTAAAAGAAAATATGGCAAAGGCAATGGGGATGAAAGCCAATCTTTTGCCCGAAATAGATTTATCAACTTTAGCAACACCGGTAGCTGCAGGTGCCAATACCGGGGGCGATATGCTTACTTCCATGCATGTTCGCAACTGGATGGAATGTATTCGGAGTCGCAAACAACCCAATGCACCGGTAGAAGCAGGCTATTATCATTCCATCGCAAACATCATGACCAACGCGGCCGCACGAACTGGATATAAAGCAACTTTTGATGAAGCTACGCAGGAAGTGATGGTGGATGGAAAAGTGTTTAAATATTGAGTTGTTATTTAACCGAAAGCGCAGTGAAATAATTGCCTTCCCTTTCAATGTATACGTGATATTCTTAATAACGCTGGTAAAAAAGAGTTGAAGTTTCTTCACTTTTACCAGCGTTTTTGCTTCCTAATGAGATTAAATTAAGACAGTTTAAATACCTCGTAAGCGCTATGCTTTTTTTAGTCAACAATAGTATAATTTTCAATCCAAAATTGAAAGCATGACAGGCTTTTATTTTTTCAGCCATCCATTTACGCTCATCCAGTTCCCGCATCGTTCCATCCACAATTCATTTTTATTATCTTTTTGAATCATACCAAAGCCATGGCCACCGGATTGATAGATATGCAATTCAGCCCGAATTTTGTGTTGAACCAACGCTTCATAAAAGCGAAGGGTGTTTTGTGGGTTCACCGCATCATCATCACTGGCATGTACTAAAAATGTTGGTGGTGTTTGGTTGTTTACCTGCAATTCGTTGGAGTATTCTTTTACTTTCTCGGGTGTTGGTGTTTTCCCAATTAATTGTTCTTTAGATCCGTGGTGAGTGATGCTTTCATTAAAGCTGATGACAGGATAAATGAGGATCATAAAATCTGGTCGCAGACTCGTTTTCTCCGCATTTGGAATTAGAGCCTTGTCGAAATGGGTACCGGCTGTAGAGGCCAGATGTCCTCCGGCAGAAAATCCCATGATACCAATGCTGCCTGGATTTATACTCCATTCTGCAGCACGATCTCTCACTATTTTAATTGCTTGTTGCGCATCTTGTAATGGGCCAATCTCACGGTTGATCATCGTTGCATCATTGGGTATCCGGTATTTTACAACAAAAGCGGCTATTCCCATTTTATTAAATTCTTTGGCAACATCGGTTCCCTCATGGCTGTATGCAGTTACCCCATAACCACCACCCGGATAAATAACCACCGCAGTGCCATTGGCTTTATTTTTTTCAGGTAAAAAAATGGTTAGCGTTGGCCTTGATATTTTACTGATGATGGTAATACCATTCGGGTACTCGATTGTCTCTTCATCTTTTGTTGGTTTGCTGTTGGGGATACTGTCTTTGTAAAGTGGTATCACGGTTTGCGACTGAGTAACGTTATTCATGATGCTGGTAATGAAAAAAGTGAGCAGGATGTTTTTCATATTTGATGCTGATTATTTTTTATCTGTTTCAAAATTAAATAAAAAAATATCTTTTTCCTCACAACTAGAACATTTGTATTTGATGGGCAATATTACTGGGTGTTAAAAATGATTGGTAAATTTTTAAAGTTGATTTGTCGTTGTATTACTTATCAATTGAAAACCCATTGACCATATCATCCAGACTTTTGATAATGGTTTCCGGTGAAGGCAAATATTTTTTATAATCCTTTGGTAATTTAGAGGAGACTTTGTAGGTGGTTACGCCAATCGGTTGAGTCAAATCTTTAAGGGCATATTCAACCGTAGTGCGATTCTTTTCTCTGCACACAATGATGCCGATCGGGGCGTTTTCATCCGCTGTTTTAATTTTGTCATTCAATACCGATAAATAAAAACTCATCTTGCCAGCATACTCAGGTTTAAATTTGCCGGTCTTTAAATCATATGTTGCCAATTCAGTTATGTGTTGTTGAGTCATTCTGAACTTAAATTACTCATTCTATACAAATAGTACACAATATAATTTTAACACACCTCATTGTATCTTTTTTAATAGCTGAGGCGTATCATTTGTAAATCAGACTGAGCTGAATAATGATTACGTTAGAACAGAAATTTAAACGTTCCTACTATAAACAACGGCATGTTGATACTCCTTTGCTTGCGGAAAGACTTCAATACCTTCAGTATTGAGCTGACCGAAATGCACCGCTTCATACACTCAAATCCATTGCACAATATCTTTCACGGATTGTTGAATACCTGCATGCAGAAAAAGGTCAGGTTATCAGCTTTGCACAGATAGAAGAAGCTGCAATCCGCTGGGCTAAACTTCAATATAATCGCCGACAAAAAAGGCTTCATTTTCCAAAACCGGCAAAAAACATTTTATAGGTTACGCTACCGACTGGCTTAAAAAATTAAGCCTTTTAGAACCTTTACTGATTTAATAGCTCCGTAGAAGTCAGGTGTTATATTAAAGGCCTGTAACCCTCAAATACTTTGTAAATAACGATATGCCTTCTCCGGAACCATGTAATAGGAAGGTGAATTAGTAATTAAAACCGACATAGGCTGTTTGGGTAATAAATAAAATGTAGATTTCACATATTACTTATCACACACATTTTCCACAACGGTTAATCTAAGTAATTGCGTACCATTTGAAACTGTAGCTGAAATGCCTGAACAATCTTCAATTGTTCATACGCGGCATATTTTTAAAAAGCTGAATTTAAAAGTGGGCAATACATCCCTTACTAAAACGATTACCTATCGGAATGTCCATAGATTTCTCTTTTTTTTAGTGCAGTTGTATATCCTTTGGCTAGCGAGTGATTAGCAATTGTAAGCAATGTTTATATCAGCCATTTTAGCATCAAAATACTTTATAATTTTTGACCTGTAAATAAGCAGCAAGGGTATCTTTCCCCTGCAATTAATAAATTGATTTTCTATATAGTAGCTAAAAAATCCCGCTAATGCGGGAGTGCAATGCCCTTTCAATAGTTTCACATTTGCACCTCCAATCAAGATAGCAAACAGCTAATCTATGAGAAGTCGGTAATTAATACAAAAGGAATATTGTAGTCGGAAAATTTGAATATTTTAATTGATGCGGAATGCTTTATGACGATAGGTAACAATGGATTAATTAACGTTAATTCCAGCGATGGTTTTAATCCTGACATAATAAAATAATTACAATCAATAAATTTTAGTTGAATTAAAACTAGAAGGAATGTTTGGTATTTGAGTAAAAGTTTTTAAAAATCTAACATGATAAAAAAGTTAAAAAGGGTTGTTATAACTGGGATGGGGGCAATCACACCAGTTGGAAATTCAGTTGATGAAATGTGGGGAAATATTGTGCTGGGAAAAAGTGGTGCAGCGTTGATCACAAAATTTGATGCCAGCAATTTCAAAACAAAATTTGCCGCCGAAGTAAAAGGATTTGTTGCCACTGACTATTTTAAACAAAACGAAGTAAGAAAGTACGACCTGTTCACACAGTATGCCGTGGCTGCAGCAGAAGAAGCGGTACGGAATGCTAACCTGGATTTTAAAAAGTTAAATACCAACAGAATTGGTGTTATCTGGGGTTCGGGTAATGGCGGTATGTTGACCATGCAAAATGAAGTGGAAAATTATTTTAAGGGCGATAAAACCCCGAGATTTAATCCGCA
>JBGSMI010000009.1:0-42946 GCA_041740215.1 Ferruginibacter sp. | reverse complement strand
TATAAGGGATCACCGTTAAGCCCGTTGCTTTTCAACCTCCTGTTGCACAAACTGGATAAGGAGTTGCATGAGCGAGGTCATAGCTTTGTATGATATGCGGATGATTGCAGCATTTATGTGAAGCGTGAGAAGTAAGCCCATTGGGTGTTGGAGACTATCACGAAGTCAATAGAAGGACAACTAAAGCTAAAAATAAAAAGGGAAAAGACGAAGATCAGCCAACCGTATCAAAGCAGGCTGCTGGGCTTTTCTTTTTATCGTAACGAGGGAGAATGGAAGATTAGGATAGCACCGAAATCACTGGAACGGATAAAGGAAAAGTTGAGAAGTAAAACGAAGCGTAATGATCCATCGAATGCGGCGGAGAAAGTAAAGAAGATCGAAGCGATGGTTAGGGGATGGGTGAATTACTTTCCAATAGTCACGTCAAAGAGCTTGATGAAGCGCTTAGATGAAATGGTACGAGTAAGATTGAGCATGTGTATATGGAAGCAATGGAAAAAGCCCAAGACTAAAATCAGCAATCTGGTCAAGTTAGGGGTAAGCCATTGGAAAGCCTATCAATGGGGAAACAACAGCATTGGTTACTGTCCGGTAGAACATAGTCCGGTTTTGTGTACAACGCTGAATAATGAGTATTTTCAGAGACTGGGATATGTGAGATTCTATAACCATTACAACTGGAAAACAGCGCAACAACTAAAATTATTCTAACAAACCGCCGTATACCAGACCGGTACTTAGGGTGTTGAGAGAGGACAGGTAGCGGAATAACCGCTACCTTCCTACTTGATTTACCATTATTTTAATCTAACCTTGAGTTTAGTTTACTTTCTTTGCACAACCTTTACCAATTTTAGTGGCTTTAGTTCAGCCTGACGGTTTGATGTTGTGATGAAAATTTTAATTGGAAATGTATTGATCAATTACTTATAATAAAATATGATTACCAAAATTAATGAAGCGGTGGCTTTCATCAGGGGAATTCATCCCGTTACTCCATGTGTAGGAATTGTTTTAGGAAGTGGCCTCGGCAGTTTTACAGCAGAAATGAATGTTGAGATGGAAATTCCTTACGGTGATATACCTCATTTTCCCGTGAGCACTGTAGAAGGGCATAGTGGCAAATTGATATTTGGCGAGTTGGGGGGAAAAAAAGTTGTTGCGATGGCAGGGCGTTTTCATTTTTACGAAGGTTATTCGACGGATGAAGTGGTTTTCCCAATCAGAGTAATGAAGTTTTTAGGAATTGAAACCCTTTTGGTAAGCAATGCGGCAGGTGGAATGAACGTCGATTTTAAAGTAGGCGACCTGATGGTGATTACAGATCATATCAGTTTATTTGCTGCTAATCCGCTGATCGGTAAAAATATTGATGCATTTGGTCCACGCTTTCCGGATATGAGCGAGCCTTACAGCAAGTTATTGGTAAAGCTGGCGAAGTCAATTGCAGTAGATAATAACATCAATTTAAAAGAAGGTGTTTATTGTGGCGTTACTGGTCCAACATTTGAAACAAGGGCTGAATATCGTTTGCTTCAAGTAATTGGGGGCGATGCAGTTGGAATGAGTACCGTGCAGGAAGTAATTGTTGCCGTTCACATGGGACTGACGGTTTTTGGCATTAGTGTAATCACAGACATTGGCATACGGGAAGAAGAAAATAAAATTACACATGCAGAAGTATTAGAAGCGGCTCATAGTGCAGAGCCCAAATTAACTTATCTGTTTAAAGAATTGATCGCTCAATTGTAGTGAATGTATAAATTAGGATTTACTTTTTTATTGATGATGCTGTTGCAATCTCTTGCTGCGCAACTTCCAAGGGGAATGCGCCAGCAAGGCGGAACAGGCCGAACAGGTAACACATCCAATCCCAGAAGTGATACTACCTCCAAAAAGGACAAACTAGGTTTTGAACAAAGGGATGATGCAAAGGATTCTGTGAGCATCACCTTTAAATACCTCGATTCTATCCGGAGCGGCAGGCTGGACACTTCTATCAATGATTTTTCTACCTATTTCCCATTGCCCGCCACCCATCAATACCTGGGTAATAATGGTGCGGCCGCCTATACAATGGTATTTTCGCCTTTTGTGAAACCGGGTTGGGATGCAGGGTTTCATGCTTTTGAAGCCTATCGTTTTAGTTTGGAAAATACCCGTTTCTTCAAAACAACAAAGCCTTTTACTCAATTTGGTTACCAGCTCGCATCCGGAACAGAGCAAATGATTAAAATATTGCACACACAAAATCCAAGGCCTAATTTAAATTTTGGATTTGAATACCGGTTGATTTCAACTCCCGGCTTTTTTGTAACACAAAATACCAATCACAACAACTACCGCCTCTTTAGCAACTACCAGGGGAAGCGAAAACGTTATGCTGCTTTTTTTACCATGTTGGGCAATTCCGTTAAAAACTCCGAGAACGGAGGAATCGTTAACGACAGTCTTTTAGGCGTATCGGAATTTAAACGTCGTTTTACTATACCCGTTAATTTGGGAGGAGATCAGGCACTTCAGCCCAATCCGTTCAAGTCGTCTGTTTCTACCGGTAATGTTTACAAGGAGTTCACTTTCTTTTTACGACAAAGCTATGATATTGGCAAAAATGATTCCATTGCTATCAACGATTCTACTACCGAATACCTGTTTTATCCCAAACTGCGTTTTCAGCATACGTTTACTTACAATACCTACAGCTATCAGTTTAAAGATGTTGCAGCCGATTCGGTTATTTACCAGCGCTGGTACGATACCACATTGCTAAAACCAACAGATACATTGATTGTGACTGATCAGTGGAGAGTAGTTACAAACGATTTCTCATTGTTACAATTTCCCGACACCAAAAACTCAGGACAGTTTTTATCAGCAGGGGCCAGGCTTGAAAACATAAGTGGTACTTTTGAAAAGAGCAGCAATACTTTCTACAACATTGTTTTACATGGCGAGTACCGCAATAAAACAAGGAATAAGCTTTGGGATCTTTTGGCAAAAGGAGATTTTTATCTGGCGGGTATTAATAGCGGCGACTATAGTGCTTACGCCAACTTGAGCCGATATCTGAATAAAAAACTGGGAAGTGTAAGACTAAGTTTCAACAATGTAAACAGGAGCCCATCTTTTATTTATACCGGATATTCGTCGTTTAATTTTGGTAATACAGCCAATTACAAAAAAGAGAACATTACGTCTATCAAAGCGACTGTAGAGAACCCTTATGTCAATTTATCTTTTGCAAATTATTTAATGACCAACTACCTGTTTTTTAAGGATTATTACCAAACAGATCAATATTCCAAAATAATCAACCTGTTGCAGGTAAGTGCATCCAGAAAGTTCAAACTTACCCGCAGGTGGAACTGGTACAGTGAATTAACATTGCAACAAACTGATGGCGCTGCACCTATCAAAGTGCCCTTCGTTTTCACCCGGAACAGAATCGCATTTGAAGGCGTATTCTTCAAAAATTTAAACCTGAGTACTGGTATAGAATTCCGATATTATACACCTTACAAGCAATACAATTATTCGCCATTAATGGGAAAGTTTACACCACAGGATTCTTTAACGGTAAAAAACAGGCCGGATATCAGTGGGTTTATGCATTTTAGAATAAAATCTTTTACAGCTTATCTGCGGACTGAAAACCTGAATGCAATTGATTTTTCAAATGGCTTTGGTTTTACAAGAAACAATTTTGCTGCGCCTCATTATGTGTACAATGGTTTTATATTTCGATTCGGAATTTTATGGAACTTTGTGAATTAGAGCATTGTTAACTTTAAATCGACGTTTATTTTATTACACGAATGTTAAAGCACGAATTACAGGAATTAATAAGGTGTTTTAATCATCATTCGAGTCTTAATTCGGATATGCACTTTGAGTCATTTTAGGTTTAACTTAACACTGGCAGGATTCACTTTTGGTGTATTGGTGCGAAGAAAGATAACAGTAAAAAAATTATCTCAAAAATGACCAGCATAAAAAAAATACTCCGGTTTATATTGTCCTTATTTCAAAAGAAAAGTTGTTGTAAATGAAGAACGTAGTGACTGCTCTGGTTTTTGTTGGTAATGTGCATATTTCAACTGCCCAGGTTACCATAGAAAATGATGGCTCCGGAAATTACTTTGCCCAATTCAAAGGATAGTGTTGTAAACTTATCATCTTATATGGGTAAGATTGTGTTGATAGATTTTTGGGCGAGCTGGTGTGGCCCTGCCGGGCATCAAACCCGGGAGTAGTAAGGTTGTATAATAAATGCAAGGCTAAAGGGTTTGAGGTATTCGGCGTATGAATCGATAATTAAAAACAGGCCTGGATAAAAGCCATCGCTCAGGATAAAATAAAATATACACAGGTAATTGATAAAGCGGGATCGTACACAACGGTCGCAGAAAAATATGAGGTTAACAAAATATCCACATCATTTTTACTGGATAAAACCGGTAAAATCATTGCCATAGATCTCGAAGGAGAGAAGCTTGAAAATAAGCTAACAGAATTGGTAGATTGATTATTTTATTTTAAGGGAAATGGCATATGAGAATGCTAAAAGTTGATTCTTCATTCACAATTTATAAGTCATCACTCATCATTCATCATCACTCTACATTCACTACTCACTATTCATCATTCATCATCACTCCACATTCACCACTCATGATTCATCATTCATCACTCATTCATTCACTTCCACCAAATAACTTAACACTGGTTTGTTATTGATCAAAACTGTTACCGGATAAGTATCTTCTGTGTCGAATTTAAAGTTAAAAATTAAACTACCGTCTCTTAGGGTGTAATCAACTGTTTTTGTTTTCTTCTTTTTTTCTTCCCCAATTTCAAGTGATACAATTTCGATTGCTGCACGGGTGTTTATTTTAAGATTAAATGATACGGGCTTATCTAGTTTAGCTTTTATAAAACCGGTGGATGGAGAAAATTTGCCCAATTTATATTCATAGGCTGCGCTTTTTACCAATGGCATCGATAAAAAATTATCAAGGCTTTTTGTTCCGGGACCGAGCTGCCAGGCACCGTTATCCGCATAATGCTGATAATTAAATATAAACCTGTCTGCAAAAAAATAATCATCATTAAATGCTTTCGTATACACTTTCATTTTATCATCGGTATGGCCGCTACCCCAGGTAGGGTCTACATAAAACCAGGTTTCCGGACTTTGGCCAAGCTGAACCACTGCCCAGGTATGATTGAATCCATCGGGTTTTTCCCCAATTTGCCCGGTATTGTATTTTGCATAGCCATCCACAGTAAGGCAACGGATTTTTACCACGCTACACATATCCTGAAACAGCGCCGCATATCCTGCAGACGTGGCTTTGCGTGTTTTTAAGACCAAATCAGTACTCGTTTTTTCATTATCATTGTTTCGTCCAGCTTTCAGATCAAAGCTGATGTTGTAAGCAATCCAAACAAAGATGGCCCTTACCTTATCTTTCGGATCAGGAAACTTCTTTGTTACAATTTGAGCAATTGTTCCCATATTGAGGGTATCCAGGCTTCCGAGCGTTAACACGTAGGCGTCAATATCTTTAAAATAATCACTGGACGATTGTGCAGAGGAGGAGAAGCCAGATAAAATCAATACGCCACAAATCAGGAGGGTTTGTAAATACTTCATAAAAATAAAATTAACCAATATGTCGTTAAAAGAAAACAAAAGTTTATGAATATACATCGTTGATATAAGCGGTTGTATTTACAGGTCTCCAGTCGTTTATGGATATTCCTCGTATCATTACTTTAGGTAAAAGGACTTTATTTATTTTGCAATACTTCGGTTGCCTTCTTAAAAAAAATAGTTACGTTATGTATGGAAGAGATTTTTTATTTTGTATCCACATTGTTGTTTTTAAATATCGGGTACACATATGATCATTTTTACCACCACGATAATGAAATTTGGCGGACAGGGAGAAAAGACTGGCTGGACGTATATTTCCATACCTGCTGAAATAGCCGTGCAACTGCAGCCCGATTATAAAAAATCATTTCGGGTAAAGGGAAGGCTCGATGAACATCCCATTCACGGAGTTGCATTGGTGCCAATGGGTGGCGGCGATTACATCATGGCCCTGAATGCCGATTTGAGAGAGGCTATCGGAAAAAGGAAAGGTGCTTCAATAAAAGTGGCGTTAGCTGTTGATACCGTTCCCTACCAAATTAATACCGCCTTTATGGAATGCATGGAGGATGAGCCTGCGGCCTTGCAATATTTTAAATCACTTCTATTGGCCCATCAGCATTATTTTAGCAAATGGGTTGATTCGGCAAAAACCGAACCTACCAAAGATAAAAGGATTGCTCAGGCAGTTTCGGCCCTTGCCCGAAAGATGGGCTATCCTGAGATGATCAGAGCAAAGAAAAGCGAAAAGGATTTATTAGGTTAATTCTGCCGCTCATCCAATGGCATTTGATTTGGAAAAAACAGAATGTATTTTTATCAATATAAACAGAATGATATGAAAAAATTAATGGTAGGATTCTTTGCAATGCTGTTACTGATGCAAACTTCCAATGCGCAATTAACAACAGTTCCGGATGGCGGCAATAAAAAGGCCATGGTGGGCGAAACAATCGGATTAACTGATATTACGATCTGCTATAGTCGTCCGGCAGTTAAAGGGAGGGAAGGTAAAATATGGGGCAATTTGGTGCCATTTGGATATAACTATCTTGGATTTGGTCCCAGTAAAGAAGCGCCCTGGCGAGCCGGTGCAAATGAATGCACCACCATCGAATTTTCAACTGATGTAACCATTGAAGGCAAGCATTTAAGCGCTGGTAAATATGGTTTCTTTATAGCCACCGGTAAAGATGAATCGATCCTGATTTTCTCAAAAAATAGTACGGCATGGGGTAGTTTTTTTTATAATCCCAACGAGGATGCGCTGCGTGTTACCTGCAAACAACAGGTATTGGATCAATCAGTTGAATTTTTGCAGTATGTGTTTTTAAACCAGACCAACAATGGAGCAACCATTGCGCTGCAGTGGGAAAAATGGATGTTTCCTTTTAAAGTGGAAGCAGATATAAAAAAGACACAGGCAGCTTCATTTAGAAAAGAGCTGCAGGGTGAAAAGGGCTTTAGCTGGCAGGTTTTTGCACAGGCAGCCAATTGGTGTGCCGATAACAATACCAATCTTGAAGAGGGATTAACGTGGGCAGAGCGTGCAATTAGCGAGCAATATATTGGTGAGAAAAACTTCAGGACACTCACTATCAAAGCCCGCTTGTTAAAGCTATTAGGCCATGCCTCTGGGTCTGCCTTAATAATGCAGGAAGCAATTCCGATGGGGTCGATGGTTGAAGTGCATGGATATGCCCGGCAATTGATGGGCGCAAAAAATATTACAGCGGCCGCAGAAGTTTTTAAAGCGAACTATAAAAAATTTCCCAATGTGTTTACCACCAATATGGGGATGGCGAGGGCATTGAGTAGCGAAGGGAAATTTAAAGAAGCGCTGAAATATGCAACCGCAGCATTAGCACAATCGCCTGACGATGCAAACAAAGCGATGGCAGAAGGAGTGATCGGAAAATTAAAAACAAATACTGACATTAATTAATTGTAGATATGGCTGTTTAGTGCGTTAACAGTAAACAGCCAGATCAATTATAAAAATACCCTTAGCAAAAGTGCAAAGCCATTGTCTTTTTTAGGATTGTCTTTGATGGTTACTACATGCAAACCAGCCTTGGTCCACACTTTAAAGATGTCTCCTTTTTTATGAGCTGCAATGGCATCATCCAGTTGGGGTAACATGGCACCACGAATGAACCATCCAAGATCGCCACCTTTATAGGCAGAAACATTATCTGCACTATAAGTTCTCGCCATCGTTTCAAATGTGCTGCTGTCTGTCTGGATTTTTTGAATGATATTGTCGGCAATGGAGTCTGCAAACTTTCTGCTGAAAATCACGGTATCTATCAGAATATGACTTACATGATAAAATGTATTGGGAACTTTACCCAGCACTTTTATCAGATAGTTGGCTCCTTTAAACGGACCATAAACTTTGCCAATCTTTCCTTTGTAGGCAAGACTGTCCGCCAGTCCTAAAAACGATGTGGTACTCATGATTGTTACCGTATCAATTTTGTATTTTTTTTTGAGTACATATTTTACAAAACCAATCGGATCAGCGGTAGTGTCCAGTACTTTTTTGATTTGTGCTACGGATTGGCTTTTCGCCATGGTTCCCATCATTACAAAGATGATGATTGTGAGGAGTTGCTTCAATTTTTATTTTTTATAAATATACAGATGTGGAGTGGATAAATTTAAAGTGATTTGATGTGTACATTTAAAATATCCGGGCCCCATATTGCTTTAATATTTGATGTTCGCACGTTTTTACTAAAGTGATGAATGATGTCAGCATTCAATATTTTGTAGTTTATCTATTTTACGTACGTTAAAAGCATTTTCTGCATATCCAGTATCATAGCTTCATTCGTAGTTGTTTTGCCTGATTGCTCAAATGCTTGTTTGGATACCCACGGAGTTATGACAATATCATCAGCAATTTGACGGCTACCGGTCTTCTCAAAAACAAGTTGTTTAATAAGAGGCTCAGGTACCCATTTTTTTGTCGTTGAAGGTACTCCAAACTCATCCCAGGATCGAATAATACCGAATTTTTTTTCAAAAGTATTTTCATCAGGGCAAATGAAATGTATGTTTTTGATGCCGTTTACATAATTCTTATCAATGTAATTTTTAACTAAGTTGTACTCAATCACAAGTGGTTTTAAGAACTGGCAACGGTAATTATACCAGGAACTTAACAAGAAAAAAGATGCCATTACAATAGCAATAAAATACTTTAATGCGTTTGTTTTTAGAATTCCAAACAGGGGCAAGGCAACAGTAATAAATACAGCTAAATTTAAAGCGAACAACGTTCGGTTGGACGAATAATTTTCCTTCACAATTAAGGAAGGGAAGTAGATCAGGAAATAAAAGAATAGTAAGCCTCCAATATAAGCAAGCCATGTTGAAGGGCGGCTAGCCTTAATTGAGATAAATGAAACTGCAACAAATCCAAGTAACACTCCAATATAAACGATTATACCTAACACACTATTTTCGTTAGCAAGCCAACTGAAATGAAAAGCCGTAGCTAAAGGCCGAGTAAAAAAGAAGAAAATTTTGTTTAAAGGGTTTGTGGCCAAATGGCCTCGGGAACTGATTTCTAAAGAATTAGAGTCCAGGGTTGATTTAAAGATTAGGTAGTATAAGACATAAATTAATACAAAAAGCAATACCCCAACATAAATGCGTTTATTAAATGACTTTAGTGCAACGAAATTTATTAGAAATGGAATAAAGAAACAACCAAATCCGTTTTGATAAGTGAATAAAGAAATGAGTCCGAACATTACAGCAATGGTAATTGAAAGCGAAGAAACTTTCACTCCTTCTTTTTCAAGTATTATGCCTTTATAGAGGGCGTACCCGGAAAGCAAACCGATTGTATTAGCGATAAACATTTGCATACAAGCTGCCCATCCAATATAAATTGCAAATGAAGGCATACTAATAATGTAAATTAAAGATAGCATACCAACTATTCTGTCATGTTTATTTTCGATAACCAACCGGTTAATGATGAAATACCAAATAGGTAAACTTAGGACCCATCCGGCTAAAGAGAATATTCTTGAATAAGTAACGCCCTCAATATCATGAATGAATTCATAAAACAGTTCAAAAATTTTATACGTTATGTACCTGCCTTGGGGTACCGATGTGCCAAAATTGAGCCCATCTTTAAAGTTCCATAGTTGATTGGCTTCATCGGTATAGAGATACTGAGCGTAAAGAGTTGGGAAAAAAATAACAAGTACAACGCAAATTAAAAATCCTATAAAAATGGCACTGCTGTTTTTTAATAAAATATTCTTCACTTTTTAATTGCTGTTTACCAAATAGTCAACTTGTTCTTTTATAAAAGAACTGTGTCCTGAAAATTGATTGCCTCCCCAAATCCTAACAATAAAAATTCCTTTTCCCTCGAATGATAATGGTATTTCACAATTGTTATTACCAGTCGTTTTTAAGTAGAAAGTTTTTTGTTGCATTTCACAAGTAGTATTGTATATCGATATATTACAATCCTCCCTCTCGTTGCAGGATATTTATGCTAACCTGATTTCTGCTTATTCTTCACATCTACAATTTCAATTTCCGGATTACAGCTTTTACCTGTTTGTTCAATTCATCCAGTTGGCCGGTTTGTTGCTGAATAAAGGCATTCTCTTCAAGACGGCCCATTACTTTGTTCATTTCCTCATTGTTGGCATAGGCCATTTTTCTAAAAGGATTGCGGTAGTCTTTGGCCCTGCTATCATAGATGCCTTTGCACATCCACTCCCTTGTTGTAATGGCTTGTTGTAACAGTTGTTTAAAAAGAAGGGCAGTAAATTGCCTTGGGGTAATATTTAAAATCTCCAGCAGCGAAGTATAGGCATGGTTTAGTTTGTCGTTGTAATAAGCAGTTCCTTCCGATATATAAAAGTCATGCACTTCATCCCAACTTTTTATTTTATTGGAAATGATATTGTGTTGAAGTTTTTCAACCGCAGTCTGCTGTATCAATTGTCCGCCTATATTCAACCATTCACTCCTTTGTATTTTGGCAGAAATGCTTTTCTTCAACTCCTCAAAACTGCTGATTTTAATTTGCCGAATATGTTTTAATAACTGAATTACCCCATAATATTGTACCAGTTCTTTAAAGATGGCGATGGATTGCGGTACCTTAATCACTGATATTTTACGGGATAGGTTTTCCCATCCTGTTGTTTCAGCAATACCTTTTTCATTTGGACTAAGCACCTGCAATGCATGGAGTGCGGTAAAAATTTCGTTGATGGTATCCGGCGCCAGGTAATCGTATTCAATCAACTGTGCCTTCGTAGTCCGTTTATCTCTGTCAACATATTTTTGGGCATTGCGTTCAAGCGCATACATATTGTACATAAACCAGTATGCAGGCATTACCACCAACTGGTCGTTGGTAACATCATTGCTTACCAAACAAAATGGAATAGGAATATTCAGTTCTGCCGGAAAATCACCTTTGGCAATTATAGAAAAGGATGCAAATTTTGAATTGTGTTTTAAACTTACACATAATCCCGGCCAAAAGCCACGCCCGGCAATAAGTTCGCCATCTGCACCACGACTGTTGTGATTGCTACCAATGGTAGCGCCGGCAGCCATATTGCTTTGTCCCATTAAAAGAGCCGCACATAAAAATGAGTTATTATGATGTTGTTCATGTGCCGGAAAAATCAAGGAATTCAATACTTCGCAACAGGAGATCGTAGAATTATTGCCAAGGTAAGAGTTGATCAATCTGGCTCCATATTTTAACTGGGAATGTGCAGCCATTACGAAACGAACCGCCTTAACACCGTAGAAAATACGGCACCCGTATCCAATGATACCATTTACGAGTTCGCAGCCTTCTCCAATTTGAGAAGTGCGCTTTTCATCGCTGTTAATGGTTAGATTTTTTAATTTATTGGCTCCTTTTAAATAAGCATCTGAACCAATCAATACATCTTTTATAATCTTGCAATTTTTAATTACAGTGCGGTCGCCCACTTTCCCATAATGCCCCCGTTGCTTGGAAAACCTGCTGTCAGTAAAGGATTTAAACTTTTGCATCAATGCATCCTTATCTCTGAATTTACTCCATAAATAAGCATCACCCGCAAGCATGCCGTCAAAAGGAATGATCTTTCTGCCGCCATTCTCATTACAAAGTTCCATCCAAACCCTCACCTCTTCATCTTCTCCATCAAATAAAATTCCATTACCAAATTTGGCTTTGTCTGTAGAGCCCATCTCATTTACATTAGCAATCATTACATCGTTGCCAATAATATAATGGCTGAGTGAGTTTACGTTTTCGATGCAGACATTGTTTCCAAAATCACAACTGATGATGGTGCTATTGTATAAACCTACGGGTAAGCGCAGGTCATGAAATTCCAGGTAAAAGGCTTCCAGTTTTCCAATGCGGATCAGCCCAAAAAACTTACAGTTCTTTACCAACTCAGGGTTAAAGGCGGCAGATACAAATATTTTATTCCAGTCATCAGAAGTATTGCGGTTACGCACCAATACTTCAATTTCGTGAGCTGATAATTTACGATACTCATCCCCATTCGGGTTCTGTAAATACCGCAGGTAGTATTCATCTTTTCCTTCAGGAATATACTTGGGTTCTACAAAGTTGTAACCAAGATTATCAACCGGGTGTTTTTTGATGATATTCATAAAGTTTAAATGCAGCCCCAACCCCTGAAGGGGCTCTAGACACTGCTGGTCATTTCTGGTTTTAAAATAGCAGGCAGTAGGCGTTAAAAAAATATTTAAATGCTAAATCTGAAAAACGAAACAATGGTAATTTTTCTAATCGAAAAATAAAAGTGCTAACAATCAAAATACTCCAAAAGCCCCTTCGGGGGTTGGGGCTGTATTTTATTATTCCACCGTCACACTCTTCGCCAGATTCCTCGGTTTGTCTACATCTACCCCTCTTGCAATCCCCATGTAGTAGGAGAGTAATTGTAACGGAACACAACTCAGCATCGGAGCAATAATTTCATCTGCAGGTGGCACAAAAAACACATCGTCTGCCAGGCCGGGGATTACCTCATCGCCTTCTGTAATGATGGCAATTACTTTTCCCCTGCGGGCTTTTATTTCCTGAATGTTGCTTACAATTTTTTCGTGGTAGCTATCCTTGGTAGCAACAAATACTACGGGCAGCGTTTCCGTTACCAATGCAATTGGACCGTGTTTCATTTCAGCGGCGGGGTAGCCTTCTGCGTGGATATAGCTGATTTCTTTTAGTTTTAAAGCGCCCTCCAGTGCAATGGGAAAATTATAGCCCCTGCCTAAAAATAAGGCATCCGTTGAATCTTTGTATTTTTCTGCAATGGCTTTGATCGCATCTGCATTTTTTAAAAGTGCTTCAACTTTTTCCGGTACAGCTTCCAGTTCAAATAATAACTTGCTGTACCGTTCATCTGAAATGGAGCCTTTTTCTCTGGCGATTTTTAATGCCATCATCGTAAGTACGGCGAGCTGACCAGTGAATGCCTTTGTAGATGCAACACCAATTTCGGGACCTGCATGTGTGTAAGCTCCACCATTACTGATTCTTGCAATAGATGAACCTACTGCATTTACGATTCCAAAAATAACAGCGCCTTGCTCTTTAGCACGATCAATGGCTACAAGTGTATCTGCTGTTTCACCGCTTTGCGAAATAGCAATGATGATATCGCCTTTGTTGATTACCGGATTTCTGTACCTAAACTCGGAAGCATATTCTACTTCTACCGGAATGCGGCAAAGTTCTTCAATGATGTACTCTGCCACCAAACCTGCATGCCAGCTTGTTCCGCAGGCTACAATGATGATGCGGCTTGCTGTTTTAAACGCTTCTATGTTGTGCATTACGCCACTCATGGTGATAGTGCCTGCGGAGGCGTCTAACCTGCCCCGCAAGCAATCATGAATGGTGCTGGGCTGTTCAAATATTTCCTTTATCATGAAATGATCGTAGCCGCCTTTTTCAATGGCTGCCAGTTCCATATCGAGTTTGGTGATAAAAGGAGTAATCTTTTCGTTACCCAGATTTTTAAGTATCAATTCATCTGGTCTTACTATTGCGAGTTCGTAGTCATTTACATACACCACTTCTTTCGTGTACTCCAGCATGGGCGATGCATCGCTTCCTAAAAAATGTTCTCCTTTGCCCACGCCAATTACCAATGGACTACCTTTTCGTGCAGCGATGATCGTTTCAGGATCTGCTTCATCTATTAGTAAAATACAATAGGCACCAGTGATTCTTTTCAATGCAATTCTTACGGCTTCCTCCAGGTTACACTCGTTGTTTTCCCGAATGTCTTCAATAAAATTTAGCAGCACCTCCGTATCGGTATCACTTGAAAAACTATATCCTTTGTTGAGCAACTCTTTTTTTAACTGGGCATAGTTTTCAATAATGCCATTGTGTATCATGGCAAGTTTGCCACTTTTACTGGTATGTGGATGTGCGTTTCGGTCGCTCGGTTCGCCATGGGTAGCCCAGCGGGTATGACCTATGGCTATATGCGAATGTAGGTTGGTGCCTACAATAAAATCTTCCAATTCTGCAACCCGGCCTTTCTTTTTATATACCTTCAAACCATCGTTCAATAGTGCAACTCCGGTACTGTCGTAGCCACGGTATTCCAATCTTTTCAGGCCCTTAATTACAATGGGGTAAGCTTCCCTGTGTCCTGTATATCCAACTATTCCACACATAATTTATTTTTTTATTTTGATTCCGGTATTTCGCCTCTGTTCAGTTTCAGTTGAGTCGTATTGAACATTCCAAGTCTTTTGATACTCTTGTACGATTTCGTCTGCTGGACCTTTTATTGAAACGAATGACGGATTATTTGAGGCCACAAATTAATAAAATGCTTTCAATAATCAGTCTTCTTTAATATTAGCTTTTCTTTTTTACAACGGGTGCATTTAAAATTACCGGAAGGGTTGCCAACCTTGTGCAGGTTCTTTTCTGGTAAAAACACTTTAAAAAAGGTTGGCAACCCTCTTTTGAGCTGCGACAATTTTAAATAGGCCCTTTACAACTGGTTAACTTAAATTGCTGTAAAATTTTCTATGAGAATTATTTTATTGTTATTCTTTATTGCAGGTTATTTTCAGATAAATGCACAGTTGATCACCTTTAAAACGAATGCAAAAATTTACCTGGTTCGTCATGCAGAAAAGTTATCAGGAGATGATCCCTTGCTTACAACAGAAGGCAGTAAAAGAGCCGGCGACTTGATGAGGGAATTGAAGGGTAAAAAAATTGACCGCATTTACGTAACGGAATACAGGCGTACTCAGCATACCGGGGATAGCTTAAGAATACAAATGGGAATTGATACGGTACTTTATTTGTCCGACACTTCCTGTATTGACCTGATAAGCAAATTAAAGGCGAATCAAGATTTGAATAGTAATATCCTCATTATTGGCCACAGCAATACGCTGCCAACAATTATTAGAAAATTAGGTTTGTCGGATTATCCTGCTGAGGATATCCCATCTAATGAATTTGATAATTTGTTCTTAATAACTTTTAAAAAGGGTAGGCCTTCATTAGGCAAAGCGAAATTTGGCCAGCCATCAGGTGCCTCTGCGTTGATGAAGTGATTTGCTTTCAGAATTAATTGCATGGCATGAAAACTGTTATAGTTTGTGTTGGCTGCCAGTAAAAGGGCGTCATTACAAAAGCGTTCCCTGCAGCAATAAATAAGCAAAGGAAAAATAGATGATTAATCCGGTAACATCTACCAGCGTGGCTACAAATGGTGCGGAACTTACGGCAGGGTCGGCCCCCAGCCTTTTTAAAATCAGCGGCAACATCGAGCCTGTAAGTGTTCCCCATAAAACAACACCTACTAAAGAAAATCCCACCGTAAGACCAATTTTATAATAGTGATCGCCGTAAACATGGGGTAAGATATTTGCCCAGATTACAACTCTTGTAAAACCAATAATACCCAACACTGAGCCCAGCATTATACCCTGGGTTAGCTCCCTGCGCATTACACGCCACCAGTTGGCAATGGTAATTTCACCAACTGCCATGGCCTGTATAATCAGGGTAGAAGCCTGTGAGCCGGTATTTCCACCACTCGAAATAATCAGTGGGATAAACAGTGCCAGCACCACCGCCTTTTGAATTTCATCCTCAAAATATCCCATGGCTGTTGCGGTAAACATCTCTCCTAAAAAAAGGATGATCAGCCAGCCCACTCTTTTTTTAAACAATTTAAAGATCGGCATTTCAAGATAGGGTTCATCAAGTGCCTGCGTACCACCCATCTTTTGCATGTCTTCGCTAAACTCTTCATTGGCTACCCACAGCACATCATCAATGGTAACAATGCCCAATAATTTATTGCTCTTGCTTACCACGGGCAGGGCTACCCGGTTATTCATTTTAAAAGCTTCATTGGCCACTTCCTGGTCGTCGTTTACCTGCAAAGCGATAAATCTGTCATCCATTAACTCATCCACTCTTTTCTCGGGACTGGCCATTATAAAATCCTTGATCCTGATATCGTCCAACAAAGCACCTTTATCATTGATCACATAAATTACATCAATGGTTTCGCTGTTAACAGCATATTTCCGGATGGTACTAAAAACATCGGCTACCGTATCATGTTCGTACACATAAATGTAGTCCGGTGTCATTAGCCTGCCCACGCTTCCTTCAGGATAGCCAAGCAATGAAAGGGTTATTTTTCTTTCCTCGGGATTCAATGTTTTAACCAGTTCCCTCACCACATTGCCCGGTAGTAAACTAAGGAAAGAAGTACGGTCATCGGGTGGTAACTCATTTAGTAATTCCGCCGTTTTAATGGGCGGTAATGTTTTGATAATCTTTTTTTGAGTAGGCAGTTCTAAAATCTTAAAAACTCTGGAAGCTCTATGCAATGCAAGGTGACTAATAATCTGGCTTTCAAAATTTTCATTGTCATAGATCAGATTGGCAACATCGCTAATGTTTTGATCGTTTAAAAATTCCTGTATCCTCAATTTATCCTCCGAGGCAATTACTTCCTCAAATTGCTCCTGCATGGGTATTTCAATTTCCTCTGGCGACATGTTATAGAATTTAAATACTGTTTTTTAATTAATTGAAATGATTGCCACCTGGTTTTTTTAAATTACTAAACAGACAGCATTTTTACATTGCTTTTTTGACATGTTAAACAACGGGTTGCGAAATTTAGAGATCGTTTAAAATGCCGGATTGAAATGGCTATCTATTTTAAATCCGCCCTTTGAATTAACTATCTTGCAAATTACCTGTTTTACTTTAAATAATTGTTATGCTAAAACCATACCTTTTCACCGACCAGACCGCCACAAAAGGAAGAGGCGTTTTTACCAGTAAACAAATAGCAGCAGATACAGTAGTAGAAGTATCGCCGGTTATTGTAATGAGCCAGGACGATAGGGTGCATCTTGATAAAACAATGCTACATGATTATATTTTTGAGTGGGGAAAAGATAAGTGTTGTATGGCACTGGGGCTGACACCAATTTACAATCACAGCTACAGCAGCAATTGCGAATATTTTATGGACTATGAAGAAGAGACGATCATGGTAAAAACCGTTGGCATAATTGAAGCGGGCTCCGAGCTTACCATCAATTACAACGGCGACTGGAATGATGAAACGAAACTTTGGTTTGATGCAGAATAGGAGGCGCCAAGACTGTAATTTTTTGTCGTATTGAATTGCATAGGAAATTGAGTCAGAAATTTTGCAGTTGAGATTGAGGAATTATGTTCAGTATTGCAATTGGCGACAGGTAACACACTATGGGTTGTTGTTATAAAAGTGGCTAAATAAAAAAACGAAACCAGCAACGATTTCGTTTTCTTGTTATTAATTTACAGTAAAATTATTGCTGTTCAATTAATTGTATTTCGCAAACTATTTTTACGTCATCGCTAACAACGATTCCTCCTGCTTCTGTAACCGCACTCCAGGTGAGACCAAAATCTTTCCGGTTGATTTTGCCGTTGATGCTGAAACCCGCTTTGATATTTCCGTATGGATCTTTCACGACACCTCCAAATTCAACACTTAGCTTTACAGCTTTTGTTATACCTTTTATCGTTAAATCTCCATACAATTCATAGGAGCCATCATTGTCAATATTTTCGCATTTGGTGGCAACGAAACTTAATTTCGGGAAAGTAGCAGCATCAAAAAAATCGGCACTTTTAAGATGACCATCTCTTTGTTCGTTCCCGGTAGACACTGTATCAATATCCGCAGTAAAACTAATTTTAGCTTTACTGAAATCTTCATCTTCCGTTTCAACTGATGCTTGAAAGAGATTAAAACTACCCGTTACATTGGTAATCATCAGGTGCTTTATTTTAAATTGAATTTCGCTGTGAGTAGGGTCAATAACCCAGTTTTTAGTTGCCATAATTTTAAATTTAAGTGCAAGATAATACATATCAATGTTTAAACATTGATATTGCATAAATTAAATGTTAAATAATTTGATCAAGGCTTATGACTTATAGGTAAACGACTTTCTTTTCACTACAGCTTTGGATGGCCGATTTAATAATGCGCATCACATTAATGCCATCATCTGCGGTAACCGGCATTGGTTCATTTGCGGTAATTGCTTTATAAACAAGGTCATAGTAGTCATAATAATTTCCCTGTAAAGAAGGCACTCGTTCCCGTACTACAGTTCCTTCTTTTTCAGCGTGTAACATACCTTGTTCAGCTATCGGTTCAGTTCCCCAATCAGTTGTATTGGGTATTCTTCCTGCAACCAAATCCGTCTCCTGAACATCCGTTCTGTTTTTAAGAAACGATCCTTTAGAACCGTGTACTATAAATCCCGGCAGGGCTTCCCTCACCAGTAAGCCTCCTTTTAACCGAACCCTTAATTTTTTATAGTACAATAGGATATCAAACCAGTCATCCACCACCGATGTTTCTCTGGTGATCCTGATATCGGCAAAAACGGCATCCGGCATCCCGAATAAGCAAAGTGCACTGTCGATATTATGTGGACCAAGATCTTTTAAAAGGCCTGCACCAGGGGTGTCAATTTCTTTGTGTTTTTTAACGGTGTTGAGTTCCGGCTTATAACGTTCGAAATGTATTTCAGCTTCGTTTAATTCTCCAAGCCAACCTGTTTCAATTATTTTTTTTACTGTTTTGAAATCACTATCCCAGCGCCGGTTTTGGAACACCGAAAGTTTTCTATTTAATTTTTGAGCTAAGTTTTTTAAATCTATTGCTTCTTCAACCGTGGTAGTAAATGCTTTTTCTACAATGATATCTTTGCCCGCCAGCAATGCCATTTTAGCATATTCATAATGTGTATCAGTAGGCGTGTTTACAACTACCAGCTTAATGGAATCATCTGCTAACAATGACTCCAATGTGGGGTAGGAGGTAACGCCAGGGTATGATTCCTGTATGAGTTTTTTACTTCGTTCCCATGCACCTACGAGTTGAAAGCCTGGATGTATTTGCAGGAAAGGCGCATGAAATACTTTTCCGGACATACCGAAAGAAAGTAGCGCTGTTTTTATTAGCGGCATTGGTAATTTTTAAATTTGAATAATGCTATACCACAATTTAACTTAAAATAATTTAAGTCCGTAATAGCCTACCATGGTAAACAATACGCAGCGGGTAACAACACCGATGCAGCACCAGGTGATCAGTTTTTTTAAATTGGCGTTTAATCCAACACCCATCGCAATACTGATGGGAGCACCCACGGAAAGTGTCCCTAAAAATCCTAATCCTATTATGCCATATTTATTCCAGATACGGAATATGGCAGGATGTTTAATGGTTTGTTCTGCCCCTGGTTTCTTCTTATGAAAAATGGCCCTTATTTTATCTCCCAGAAAGGCAGCCACAAAAACACCTGCCAAACCGCCGGTAACACTTGCAAAAAAAATAGTCCATGGCGACAAGCCAAAGGCAAATCCGGCAGGAATAGCAGCATATATTTCGAATGTGGCAAGACCGGCTACCGTAAGAATTTTTAGAATCATATTGTATAGTTGATTAATGCGATTAGCCGGTGAAATTAATTGAAAGCGGTGATTAAAAAGTGTTCTTCACTGTTAATTTTACGGGATACTTTTATGTAATTTAAGGCATATGTTTTACTTAAAATGCAGGCAGCAAAATGGTAAAACAACTGCCTTGGTTTTGTGTACTTTCAATGATTAGCCGGCCATTTATTTTTTCCAGTAATTCCTGCACTAAAAAAATTCCCAGCCCGCTTCCTTTTTCACCCTTTGTTCCCCGGGTCGAATCCGTTTGGCGGGCTTTTAATCGAAGTAATTGCTCTGCCGTCATCCCGATTCCTGCATCTTTTATTTTTATCAGCAGGTAGTTTTCTTTTTTCTCCGCATCAATGTTCACCAAACTTCCGGCAGAACTGTATTTGATTGCATTGGTCAAAATATTGCGAAGTGCAATGGTTACGATGGTTTGATCGCCAAGGGCAACTTCAGCAGCAACAGTTGTTTCAATATCAATTTTTTTTTGAATGGCCTGTGCCTGTATTGTATTTACAGCATCCATAACGCAATCATTTACGTTTATGACTGTGATAGATAGATTAGTATTTTTTATTTGCAGATTTGCCCACAGCAATAAATTGTCCAGCATTTCACAAGTTTGTGTTACCGCTTGCATAGTGCTTCTTTTGAATAGCTCTTTTTTAGCCTGGGTAAGTGTTACATCATCTGCCAATGAAAGATAAGTACGAAGCGTAACCAATGGATTGCGAAGATCATGACTGATGATACTAAACAGCCGGTCTTTTAGCTGGTTTAGTGTTTCCAACTCATCTTTTTGTTGATTAATTTGCTTGTTTTTTTCCTGTAATAGCAGGTTGTTTCTTTTTATCCGCCGGTAAAAAAATAATAGTGTCAACAACAGCAACGCAGTAGCGGCGGCAATGATTACAAAAATATTCCGCTGGCTTTTTTGCTTTATTACTTCCGCATCCTTCTTAGTAATCTCGGTATTTTTTTTCTCTACCTGGTAATCAGTTTCAAGTTGGGTTAAATAATTTTTATTATCCGCCGTAAACAGGCTGTCTTTTATATTGTAATATTTTTTTAAGAAAACAGACTGCAGCTCAAAATTTTTCATGTGGCTATACATTTCTGCCAGGTTGTTATAGTTTTCCATTTCGATGTAAGGGCTACCGGCCTTAGCTGCAAATAGAAGGCTTTTATTAAATGCTATCTTCGCCTGTTCATAATTGCCAGCCTGCGAATGTGTAGCGGCAATATTATTATAAATGGCAGCATAATTGTCTACCGGCGCATCCATGGTTTTGTAAGCCAGTAAAGCACTATCAAAATATTGCAACGCTTTGCTTGTTTGTAACTTGTGTTTATAGATTAATCCAATATTGCTCAGTGCATTGGTAGCCAGGTAATCTACTCTTATTGCTCTGGCGAGGCTCAATGATTTTTTTAGGTACATAAGTGCTGTGTCATATTCCTGCAATTGTTGATCGTAAAGGTTGCCCTTTTGCGCCAGAATACTGGCCAATTGCGCAGTGTCTTTTTGTGCCTCAATTAGTTGAAGTGCTTTATCATAGTATTCGTTAGTTTTTTTAAAGTTTTTGTTTTCACTATAAAGTGATCCAATCGCCATTAGTGCGTTGGAGAGTCGAAAACTATCTTTTAACTGTTCGTATATGCGGATGGATTGCAGATAGTTTTCCAAAGATCTGGTGAAATCGCTTTTTACCAGGTAGCAAAAACCGATGCTGTAGTAGTTGTTCGCAATCTGTAGTGGCAGTTCTAACCGCTTTGCAATTTCCAATGAATTTTCAAGGTAGCCAATTGCCTTTCCGGCATTGTTATCCATGTAATAATCTCCCAACCGGCGATACACATTCATCCTGATACCGTCTTGCTTTTCAGTATCAAGTCGCTTCAATAAGCTGTCAACAAGTTGTTTGTTTTGCGCAGTGGCAGCAATACAGCAAACTGTCATGAATAATGAAAGGAATAGTTTATACATCAAAAAATAGTTGAATTAGATGAATCTTTTAATGGCTGTATTGCCCAAGACAGATTGAACGGCTGATTCGGCATAAGTTTTACCAACATGCAACGCTATCTTACCAAGGTATACGGTTACATTATCAATTGAGGTAATTTTTTGCTTACTTACCATCTGGCTTCTTGAAATACGAATGAATTGGGTGGCTGGCAATTGTTGCTCCAAATTTTTCATGCCAACCAGTGCAATTTTTTTTTCGCCGGTTTGAAGAAATATGCTGACAAAATCGCCAAGGGATTCGATGTATAAAACGTCTGAATAATTGATGCGAACGAACGTATTTTTTTCTTTTATAAAAAACGAATCATCCGTTACTGCCTGCAAACCTTCCTGCCCGGAGTGAGCATGTTTCATCTCAATCATCATGCGTGCTTTCTCTACAGCTCTCATCATTCTTTCCGGTGCTACCGGCTTCACCAGATAATCAATCGCATCCACTTCAAAAGCATCCACTGCATAATTTACGTGTGAGGAAATGAAAATGATGATGGGTAATCTGGTAAGACTTTTTGCCAGTTGAATACCACTGAGGCCGGGCATTTCTACATCCAGTATTAAAAGATCAGGAAGATTTATTTGTAAAAGTGCATTTGCTTCATATGCATCTGTGCAAATACCCATACATTCAAGTTTGGGAATTAATTGAAGATGTAGTTGAGTGATTTCCCTGTAAACATCATCATCGTCTGCTAATATGTAAGATATTGAATTGACCATTTAGGTCGTAAAAATAGCCGATTTAAAGTGATTTTAAAAATTAGTCTACTGGTTAAATAGGTTAAACTACTTAAAAATTGTGTTAACCTATTACCCATCTTTCTTCCTAAAGGTTGTAGGTACATTCGCATTGGTTTTTCATAGGATATTGGATTTAAAACGGGGCTGAATGTCTATTCTTGCCCCAATTTTTCTTTAATGGTATTTAAATCTAGTGTTCTGTTAAGCCTAAAATAGCTCAAAGTTATACAACGAATTTTAGACACAGGTTAGACAAATTAGGAATTAGCTACCGTATCAATGCAAGTTTTATCATTTGTATAAAAAAATAACATTACGCTATTTTAAAGTTAATTAAGCTCAGGATATTCTGAAAAAGGGTTAATTGAGAATGTATATAGCTTTATAGAAAGCCAGAAATCTAAGCAATAAGTGAATTTTTTTAGAAAAATAATACTGATTTAGCTGCCGGCATTTACCAAAAGGCATTCCCGAAGTTCTGGTTGCGTTACATTTTAGCAGCGCTGAGATGTTGTATAGAATAGGGATCGGGCGATCATTTCGAAGTGTTTTTTCTTGTATGGATTGGTTATAGTTTTCAGTGCAAAAAAGGCGAAACCCTTCAATGAGTTTCGCCTTTTTTTTATTTTGAATGATTACAATTTATTGTCTTTCTGCAAATTCCTTTCTGATGATGTTTAAAGCTCCACCTGCTTTAAACCAATCAATCTGCTGTTCATTGTAGGTATGATTTACCAGAATGCTTTCACTGGTTCCATCGGAATGATGCAGCACCAATTGCAACGCTTGATTTGGAGTAAAATCAGTTAAGCCAACAATATCAAATATGTCATCTTCCAGTATTTTATCATAATCTTCTTTATTGGCAAAGGTAAGCCCAAGCATACCTTGCTTTTTAAGATTGGTTTCGTGAATGCGGGCAAATGATTTTACCAAAACTGCACGAACACCTAAATGCCGGGGTTCCATAGCAGCGTGTTCCCTTGATGAACCTTCACCATAATTTTCATCGCCAACTACGATGGTACCAATTCCTGCTGCCTTATAAGCTCTTTGTGTCTTTGGCACCGTACCATATTCTCCGGTTAACTGGTTTTTCACCAGGTCTGTTTTTCCATTGTAGAAGTTGAGGGCACCAATCAGCATATTGTTGCTAATATTATCCAGGTGACCACGAAATTTAAGCCATGGGCCTGCCATACTGATATGATCGGTTGTACATTTACCTTTTGCTTTGATCAATAATTTCAACCCTTTTAAATCAACGCCTTCCCAGGCAGCAAATGGATCCAGCAATTGTAAACGTTTACTATCCGGCGAAACCAATACCTGTATTTCGCTTCCATCTTCGGCAGGTTGCTGGTATCCTGCATCTTCTACGGCAAAGCCTTTTGGCGGCAATTCATATCCGAAAGGAGGGTCAAGTTTTACGTGTTCGCCTTTATCATTGATCAGCGTATCTGTTAATGGATTAAAGTCCAACGAACCTGCAATGGCCATGGCGGTTACCAATTCTGGCGAACCTACAAAGGCAAAAGTATTGGGGTTGCCGTCTGCACGTTTTGCGAAGTTTCTGTTGAAGGAATGTACAATGGTATTTTTTTCTGCTTTTTCTGCACCAACCCTTGCCCACATGCCAATACAGGGGCCACAGGCATTTGCAAAAACATTGGCGCCTATTTTATCAAACACGCCTAAGAAACCATCCCTTTCAATCGTATAACGAATTTGTTCGCTACCTGGATTGATATTAAATTCTGCTTTTAAGGTTAAACCCTTGTCAGTAACCTGTTGTGCTAAACTTACGGCACGGCTGATATCTTCATAAGAAGAGTTGGTACAACTACCAATTAAACCTACTTCAATTTTGGTAGGCCATCCGTTTGCAGCGGCAGCAGCTTTCATTTGAGAAATAGGGGTAGCCAAATCGGGCGTAAACGGACCATTTAAATGTGGCTCTAATGTATTTAGATCCAATTCGATTACCTGATCAAAATAAGCTTCAGGGTTTGCATATACTTCCGCATCGCCTGTTAAATGGGCCGCAATGGCGTCAGCAGCAGCAGCGATTTCTTCTCTGCCGGTAGCTTTTAAATAACGGCTCATGCTTTCATCGTAACCAAAGGTAGACGTGGTAGCACCAATTTCGGCACCCATATTGCAAATAGTGCCTTTTCCAGTACAACTCATGCTGGTAGCACCTTCACCGAAATATTCAACTACCGCACCGGTTCCTCCTTTTACGGTAAGTATACCAGCTACTTTTAATATTACATCTTTAGGAGCAGCCCAGCCACTTAATTTTCCTGTCAATTTTACACCAATCAGTTTTGGCATTTTTAATTCCCATGCAAGTCCGGCCATTACATCGCAGGCGTCAGCACCGCCAACACCAATTGCAATCATTCCAAGTCCACCTGCGTTTACCGTGTGGCTATCCGTTCCAATCATCATTCCACCAGGGAAAGCGTAATTTTCCAACACTACTTGGTGAATAATTCCTGCACCTGGCTTCCAAAAACCTATTCCGTATTTATTACTGACAGACGCTAAAAAATCATAGACCTCGCTACTTTCATTTACAGCCCTGTCTAAATCTGTTTTGCTGTTAACTTTTGCTTCAATTAAATGATCACAATGCACGGTGCTTGGAACAGCTACTTTACTTCTTCCACTTTGCATAAACTGCAGTAAAGCCATTTGAGCCGTAGCATCCTGCATGGCGACACGGTCCGGCGCAAAATCTACATAACTCTTTCCTCTTTCGTAAGCAGTGGTTGCTTCTCCCTGCCACAAGTGGGCATACAATATTTTTTCAGTCAGTGTTAAAGGTTTGCCAACAGCTTTACGGGCTGATTCAATACGGCTGCCAAAATTGGCGTATACCTTTTTGATCATTTCAATGTCGAAGGCCATAATGTTATTTTGAAAAATTAGGAAATAGGTCAATTTAAAAGATATTGGTGATTTGCAAGATCTAATTTAGCCTGATGCCGCTGTCAGATTTGCAAATTTTTGCATATTTAAAATTGATTTTGTGCGAATTTACAAAAAATCAGTTAAGCAATATTGCAAAATGACAATTAATATGTCATTCGAATCATTAAATCCATGTAAATTAGCAGTATGAAAAATTTCAAGCATTTTATCGAATGGCATGTTTTTGGCGTTTGTACCGCAATTGGGGAACGCCTGGGAATCGCTACTTCTATTATCAGAAAAAATTTCATTTACATTTCCTTCATTACCATGGGGTCGCCCATTATAATCTATATCTTCGTTGCATTTTGGATGAATGTTAAAAGGTATATTTTGAATGGCAGACGCAATCCGTTGAAATATCTTTAATAAAAGCGCAGTAATTAAAGGTTCATTTTTTTGTATTGTTTAAGCTTATTTGTGCGGCGATAATACTTTGCATTTTTGCGTTTTAAATGCTTCCCTATGTGGTGTTATCCCTGCTTCCCGGTTTTAAAATCTTTCTTCATTTCGTTGGATGATCATGCATTAAATTTCAGCTACCGGTTGAAAACAACAGGGTATAGGTCTGAGATTTTGATTGATGGACCAGTGAAGATTTTGTTTTCTTAATTTGGGATCCAGATTTTGAGTTCGACAATTAAAGTTTTTTTTATTATAGCTTGTTCAGTTAGTCTTGTGACTTTTGCAGGCATTGCTGTATAGTTTGTAAATGTAACTTCGACACTTATAAAAAGTTCAAAAAAGACCTTTACTGCCCGCTTTAAATTCATCCTATTTTTCTACATTTTTGAACTAGAAAGTAACTTGTTTAATTTCTATCAAAACAAAATAAAAAAGATGCTGAGTATTCAGCATCTTTTTTATTTTTTATTTTGTTTAATTATTTGGTTTACGAAATTTTAATTGTTGAGAAAATAATGCTTTTTTATAATGCCCGTCTTATTTTAACTAGTTTTTCCAATAAAGGTTCCAGCAAATCCAGCCGCAGCATATTGGCACCGTCACTTTTAGCCACAGACGGGTTGGGGTGCGTTTCAATAAACAATCCATCTGATCCAGTGGCAATGGCAGCTTTGGCAATGGTTTCAATCAACTGCGGATTGCCGCCGGTAACACCACTTGTTTGATTGGGTTGTTGCAGTGAGTGCGTGCAATCCATAATTACAGGAACCTTGTGTTCTTTCATTAACGGTATGTTTCGGAAATCTACAATCATATCCTGGTAGCCAAAGCTGTTGCCTCTCTCGGTCAACATAACTTTATCATTGCCTGCTTTTTGAATTTTTTCAACGGCAAATTTCATGGAGGGGCCGCTTAAAAATTGTCCTTTTTTTACATTCACTATTTTTCCGGTTGCTGCCGCCGCAATCAATAAATCGGTTTGCCTGCAAAGGAAGGCGGGAATCTGCAATACATCAATATAGGCAGCCGCCATAGCAGCTTCTTCATGGGCATGAATATCGGACACCGTTGGTAAATGGTATTTTTCTCCCACCTTTTTCAATATGTTCAAAGCCTCTTCGTCGCCGATGCCGGTAAACGAGTTGCTGCTCGTTCGGTTGGCCTTTCGGTACGAGGCTTTAAATACATAAGGAATGCCCAGATTTTTACAAATGGTTGAAACCTTCTCCGCCACTTCCATCACCAGTTCTTCACTTTCCACTACGCAGGGCCCTGCAAGGAGGAAGAAGTTCTGTTTATCGTATTGCTGATTGGCAAATAAATCTTGTAGGTATTTTTCCATTCTGCAAAATTAAGTTTTCACTGGCAGATTTATCAGGGCCGGTTTATTAGGGCGTATTTAAAATTGTCGCAGCTCAATAGAGGGGTGCCAACATTTTTTAAAGTGTTTTTAGCAGAAAAGAACCTGCACAAGGTTGGCAACCCTTTCGACAATTTTAAATGCACCCGTTTATTAATAGAGATTTTTGATCGTGGCAGACGAATTTTTACTCGCCATTGCCAGCAGAAAAGTTGTTTCAATGCTCTATTGCTTTTAGAAATTCTTCCTTTTTCCTCCTTGCCACGTCCAATTCCACTCCGTTTTTCATTATCACCTGTCCTCCTTCACCCCTGATATATTTTTCTATTCCATTTTTATTGATCAGGTAACTGTGATGAATGCGGATAAATAACGATGCAGGTAGTATATCCTCAAAATCTTTCAAGGTTTTGGCCACGGTTATTTTACGGTTACCAGCGATGTGAAAAATGGTGTAGTTGCTATTTGCTTCGAGATAAATGATATCATCTGTTGTTACAAACTGCAAACCTTCCATGGATGAGATGGCAATTCTCTGATGGGCCGCTTTTTCTTCCAGGAAATTTTGCAATAATAACTCAACCCGGTTATTTCCCTTTATCTGCTTTCTTTTTTGTACTGCTTTTTCAACAGAAATTTTCAGGTCTTCTATTTCTACCGGTTTCAGCAAATAATCAAGGGCGCTGCATTTAATTGCTTTTATAGCGTAATGATCATAGGCTGTAATAAATATCACTTCAAAATCTTTGTTCTTTAATTGCTGTAACATTGTGAAGCCGTTCATACGGGGCATTTCCACATCCAAAAAAACGATATCAGGTTTTTGGTTTTCGATAAATTCAATTCCTTCTTCGCCATTTTCGCACTCTGAAATAATCTTTATATCAGTGCAGTGTTTGGTTATCTTTTGCCGCAACGCATTGCGGCTATTGGTTTCATCATCAATAATAATGGCGGTTAGCATCTTTGTAGCGTTATGTTTAGTTAATAAGTTCTATTATTACCCTGGTACCACTTGGTTCCTGTTGTTCATTTACCATATCAATAATTTTCACAAAACCGTTGTTGTTTTGATTGAATAAATTGATTCTATCAATTGTTATTTGCATGCCCATTGACTGGTGAGCTGATTTATTTAACTGTTTGTATTCATTGGCTTTCGCCCTGCCAACTCCGTTATCCTGTATCACATAATGAATGTGGTTGTTCAATACGGAAACATGAATCAACAATTCTTTATCACCTTCTATTTTATTTAGTAACCCGTGGTGTATGGCATTTTCTACAAACGGCTGAATGATTAAAGGGGGCACTTTATAATCGCCGTTGAATATTTCATCTGCAATTACAATCTGGTAGGAAATTTTATTATCCCATCGCAGTTCTTCCAGCTCCAGATAAAGCTTTAATGTTTCCATATCCTTCCAGCATGATACGGTATTGTTTTTTGATGATTCTAAAACAGATCGTATCAACCTTGCAAATTTGGATAAATACAAGGTTGCATTTTCTTTATCATTGTTTTGAATAAGATTGTCAATTGAGTTAAGACAATTGAAGATAAAATGCGGATTCATCTGGCTTCGCAATGCTTCTAATTTTGCCGCTATCAGTTTCTCATTCATTCCCAGCATCTCCATTTTTGTTTGTTGCAATGATTGTTCAGATTCAATTGACTTAATTTTAGTTGCCATCAATGTGGCGATGGTACTTAATACCTGAACATGCTGTTGGGTGTAGAAATTTTTGTGTTGATTTTCGCTATCAATGATGCCAATTAAATCATCATTATAAATAATTGGAACCGTTATTTCACTCAGCCTTTTCATTTCGTCTACCCGGTAGCGGGGGTCCTTAGAAGTGTCGGGAATCAAAACGGATTCTTTGGTTTGCATTACATAGCCCACCACTCCCTGTCCGGCGCTCACATGAAATATATTTTTTTCAATTTCTTCAATGGAACCTTTTGGGCCGTATCCTGCCTTCTGAATCATTTTAGTTTTGTTGCTGTCCCATAAATAGATCATACAGTCTTCAAAACCCAGTCTTCCGATCAGGTTTTTAGCCACATCCCACAATACATCATCCACTGTAGTTTTTGCAATTAAAGAGGATGAAAAATAATTAACGATTTGCTCCATCTCCAGCTTGCTTTTAAATTGCTCTGCGTTTAACTGTTGCAGTTTTAGCTTTGCTGATGCGATATCTTTAATATTTTGTTCACGCCATTTTATGAGTTGGTATAACAACACCAGAAATAACAGACAGGCTGCTAAGACAAACCACCAGGTTAGCCAGAAGGGAGGTCTGATGATTATGGTAAGTGATTTACTAAAGTTCACTGCATCATCATTGCTGGTTTTAACCGAAAAGCTATACGAGCCAGGTTCAAGATTTGTGTAGCTGGCAAATCTTTTTGAACCAGCCTGCACCCAGTCTTTATCTATGCCTTTTAACCGGTAATAATAATCTGTTTGCAGTTGGGATGAAAAAACCGGCTGGCTGAATTCGATGGTTAAAAAATTCTGTTGAAATGTAAGTATCACTGGTTTACCGGCATTCAGCATTGAATCCAGAGGAAGTACTACGTCAAAAACTTTAAGCCCGGTGATAGCAGGCTGTTGTTGGCTAATCATTGATACCTGTTTATCAATTGGCTTAAAGGAAATTATTTCGGCAGCCGTAGCAGTTAACCAGCTTCCATTTTTTAATGGGTAAAATGAGGTGTTTTTAAATTCTGCATTGATGGTGCCGGGTTCGATATTGTATTGTATAAACTTACTGGTGCCGGGTTTAAATTTGTACAAATCAAAATCTGTCGTAAACCAAATGAAACCTGCTGCATCCTTTTTTATGGAATGAATTGTATTGCCTGGTAATCCGTTTGCGACGGTAGTATGGGTAAATTTTTTTGAGTTGATATTAAAGAAGTTGAGTCCGCCATAAGCTGTACCAACCAATAATATACTGTCGTTGTATTGCTCAACTCCGCTGCAGTCGAAAGCGGAAATTGCGAATGGATTTTTTTTATCTGGCAGGTATACCGCTGAATAAAATCCTTTTTTGGTATCAAACTTTCTGAGTCCTTTTGTGGTGGTTATCCAGCAGTTTTCTTTGCTGTCAAAAAAAATATTTACGGGCCTTGAAGGCACCTGGTCTTTGTTGCTTTCTACATCGTTGTAAGCGTAGAACTTATTCTGTAATTTGCTCCACCGGGCGATGGTACCATCATGCAATGCAAAATAAATATTTCCGGCCTTATCTTTTTTCATATCCCAAATAGTGGAATTGTGCAGCTCGGTCGGATGGAGCGTTTTGATAACACCCTTTTCGGGATGGTACACATGGATGTAGCCATGCTGGCAACCAATCCAGATGTTGCCATCATCGTTTTGAACAAAACACCAAATCAGGTTATAATCATAAGGGCCTTGCAGCCGGATGTTTTTTTTAAAAACCAGATCACTGTTGTAAACACTTATTCCACCGCCCCAGGTGCCGCAGAGTATATCGCCATTGGACGCTTGTATAAAACTATTGATTTCATTCTCAGTAATTGAAGCCGGGTTGTTTTCCTGGTGGCGTATGGTTTTAAAAGACTGTTGAAACGGATTGAATATGCTAATTCCCTTATCTGTACCCAGCCAGATGTTTTCTTCTTTATCCTGAAAAATAGAAGTTATTTCATAATTGTAATGTAAACCTTGCCTGTCTGCAGCATCGTTTAGTGTGTAAGTAAATGAGTCGCTGTTGCTGTTGTACTTTAGCAGTCCACCGCTTACTGTACCTATCCAAATGTTTTGGTTATTGTCTTCAAAAAAGCAATTAACAATCACAATATGATGTCCAGGAACTTTTCGCTTTGAGGTATTTTCTATCTCGCCGATCGAATAAGCGGAAAGTTTTTTATTTACGCTGTTATACCTGTAAAAATATTGACTGCCTGATCCTATCCAAACATTTTGCTTACTGTCTTTCATCATAGCCGTAAGATTCAGTTTATCCATCTGTTCAAGCAGGGGATTGTGCAGGGGATTGTAATCATGCGTGTAAATCTTTTTCGTTTTCGCATCAAAAAGTTTGAGGCCATTCCAGTCGGCAATCCATGTTTCTCCATTAACACTGTCTGTGAATGCCTGTCGGTTTGCCCCGTTAAGCGTTGTGGCGGTTAGATAATAGGGCCGCACTATTTTATCACTATTGCTGCTGGTTAAAAATCCGTAAGGACCAGCCAGCCAGGAAGTGCCTGCTCCATCTTTATACCGGGTAAATTTAAACATACTGTCAGCAATCATTCTTTCAGTATTGTATAAAGTGAAGCGGTTATTCTGCAGGTCAAGTTTTTCTATCTCTTTACCCATCAGCCAAAGGCAATTGTTACTGCTGTCTGCAAATAATAGATTAATGTCTTTTATGTCAGCCGATCTGTTGTCCGTAATAAAATTAAAAGGATAGTTTACAAAACGGGTTCCATCATACCGCTGCAGGCCGTTGACCGATAATATCCATACATATCCCCTGTTATCCTGCAACATCGATTTAATAGTGGTATGTAATAAGCCATCTTGCTGGTTGAGGTGGCGGAAACTATAATTGGAAATTTGCTGCGCCTTTGAAACTGATGCAACAAAAAAAATAAACAGCAATAATATTACAAGGCGGTATTTCAGCATGTATTAAAGTTACCTAAGTTATGTATTGTTTACGGTATAAAATAGAGAAGTGTATTTCAAATTTTAACTTGCTGGTATTGCCCAAGGCCTTCAGGCATTCATTGCTTCAGCAGCAGCCGTAGTAACCTCAGCTTATACAGCATTACAACTGAAACGATCATTAGAAATACTTCCAATAAAGGCTGTCTTAATCATTCCCGTAGGAGCAAAGTATCTGGCGGGATAGTGATTATAGTATACTGGTTTTATCACTGGCACACTTCATTTGCATGCCTTGCAATCAATATCCAATTACCGTTTTCCTTTTGCCAGATATGGGTGTAGCGCCTTTTGATGGTTTGCCCGCCTTTTGGGTTACCCATCACCGGTACTACGGTTTCATTGCCCATTGTTACTACCAGGTTTTGCCTGATCAGTATTTGCTCCATTTCAAATTTATAGTTGCTGTAAGCCAGGCTGCCACTCATCACCCTTTCTATCAGCCCACCAACAACCACCGTATTCCCCGGATTGTTTACCATAAAGCCGGGTGGCCATATTTTTCGCAAGGATGCGGAGTCCATTTGCAAAATGGCCTGTACATGCATCTCTTCCAGCAATCTGATTTCTTTTTCTGTTTCTGCGTTTTGTGCGTTAACAAAAAAGAAAATAAACAAGGACGCTAGCGAGGAAATTATTTTTTTCATGGTGATTACATTTTCGCCCGGTTATCTTTGAATTGATATTTTGTGATAATAATATTTTGCAAACTTTATTGTACTCCTCCGCATCCATCAATGTATGCCCTTACTTTTGACCCCTCCAGGGCACGAAAGCCATTGCCCAGTATTATTTTGTTACCTGCATCTAATTTTAAATTCGTTCCCGGATTTACCACACCATTTCCATAAACAATATCAGCAGCTTCAAATTTTCTCATTTCGCCATTCATTAAAATTTCATTAAAGCTTACAGTGGATGCACAAATACCACTGCATATTTTTGCCCACCAGGTGCCCCATTGGCCATTACTGCCTGTCGGCCTAAACATGGCATATTCAGACGCCACCCACACCGTGTTATCATCCGATGGATCAATCATGGCCGTAGTATAATCTCCCCATCGGTTTCTTGGTGGCGAGCTGTTGTCATTACTGATATACCAGTCTTCGCCCTGTTTAAACGTAGTTTCAACAAAGCCACCGGCATTTCGTCTTACCAATACCACTGCTGAAGGATAGGTGCCGGCGGTAAATTTGCTACAACTAATGATGATGTCGCCCCTGTTATTAAATGCAAGACAGGGATAGGCATACATGCTAATACTGCTTGCAGCAAAGCGGATGGCCTCATGTACGGTTGTGCTGGATGGGGTGCAGGAAACAAATTGAATGGTCGCCAGGTCTGCGGGATCCTGGTCATCAGGCAAGAAAATCGTTTGAACAGCATACAACCTTCCATCCCGCCAGATAACAGACTTAATGCGATGATCGCCAAGATTTATTCTAACTGATCTGCCCAGTTGCGGACCTATGTCGGCGATACCCCTTCCCCAATTAGTTCCAATGCTTATGTATCCTTCTTCTGTCATGGAAGGATTGCTGGCCGTACCGGAGATTTTAAAAAACCGGAGATCATTGTCATCTGTATCGTCGTTGGTTACACACCAAAGGTCATTTACGTTTGGATCGTAGGTTAATGCAGGGCAAATGGTAGCGTAATTTGTAGTGGTAAAAACAGTATAACTTGAAAGAACGCCTGCGTAAAGATTATCTATATTGAAAGCAAAAGTTCTGCTATCTCTTGATCCGCCAGAGCCTATTGGAAATAAATTACCATTTATGATCAGCCAGTTTCTGTTAAATCCGATACTTGGGTAATCAAACCATTCATCATTTTGTGCATCCCCATCAATCTGCCATTGAAACCAACCACCCAATGGGTCAGGTGTTTGCGATACAGCAAGAAGTATGGAAGAGTTTTGAGGCTGTCCGGAAGCACCATCTTTTAATATAACGAAGATCCAACGGTGGCGGTAAGGGTCGTAAATAATTTTTGGATCAAATAAATTAGTGGCTCCCAATGGCGACCAAAATCCATTGGGATCATCCTCTCTTTGCTGGTACAAACTATCCCCGTTTTTATTCTGCACCTTAAACCTGTCATTTAAAACCATGAATATTTCATCGAAACCTACAGCACCACCTACATCGGGCGGAATACTGGTACTTAGTGGGCCTGTATATTGGGGGAGGCCTTGAAAGTTAACACAAGGACTTTCATAAATTGCTACCGCCGCAGGGGTATTCCCATTTTTATTATTCAATGTACTGATAGCTGTGGATACAGTTTTTACAGGAAAGGGTAGCCTGAAATTTTCCGGTTTGCTTTTCTTTTTTGGAAGTAGCATTTTTTCGTGTTGTTCGTTGGCTGAGCGGCTCTTGCCTTTGTAGGGAAGTTGATTGTCAGCAATGGTTGGCTTTAAATTCCGCATAGTAACCGTTTTTTTTTCGGGTGCAGCATATTGCTGCTTTACTATATTTTGGGTAAAACAAGGCAACCCGGTAATGAGGATTGACAGCAAACTTATAATATGTTTCATGCTAAGAAATTTTATTGATTTAATTTTTTTACCGCAGTTACCTGGTTTGTTAAACTGGTAATTTCTTTTTTCATTTCTATTATGTAGAGCGTCAATTCCTCGATTTTTTCCATCATCCGTTTTTGTGTATCACCTAAATTCAATCCGTTTTCCGATACTTCTTTTGCTGATGGTATATTGGGCAGGTGTTTATTTTTTTGTATAAATTCTTCCACTTGCTCCAAAGGCAGCAGTTGATAGTTTTCATTAAACACATAATCGGCCCATCCGTTTTCAACCACTATTTCATTACTTCTAATTTTCCCCAATACGGCAAGTTTATAGGGGCCAAAATTCTCTGTACCTATGCCTACATTTCCGGTTGCAGATGAAATAAAAAGGTCGCTTCGGCTATTGCAGAAAATACGCATGTGAGTATTAGAGAATGTTCCTATACCGGCAGAGGTGCCACCCATCCTGGTTTTCAGCACATTGTCTCCATCACCCTTGTGCGATATGCCGTCCGAATTATTTGTTGTTTGTACGGTGAGTTTTTCAGTAGGTGTTTGTGTTCCAATACCAAAATTACCGTTGGTTGCAAGTGTGACCCGCGATATGGGCGTATTTGTAAAAAAATGTAAGGAATGATTTGTTTTTGTTCCAATCATGGCACTATATACGCCCTGGAAACTCCCGATCCAGGTGCCGACAGTGGCTGGCCCAAGCGTTTGTGTAATGCCATAACCGGCAGTATGAACAGAAAATTTATCGGTTGGTGTGGTTGTTCCTATACCTATATTTCCAGATGGTAATATGGTTAGTCTGGGGGAACTGTTAAGGTAAACCTGAAGGTTGCCATTTATGTTTCCTGTAGAAGTACCCAAGTACAAATGGTCACCGGTATTTTGCATAAATGCTTTGGGTACTGTACCGGCGTTAGAATAAAAAGACAGATATGGTGAATTACCTTCTATCCTAAGCGCTTCAAGATCTTTTTTAATGTGCAATGGTGCCAGGGGTGTATTGATACCAACGCCAATATAGCCATCCTTAGTAAAGCTTTGTGAATAAATGGTGCTGTAACCTGAGGAAGCCAGCAATAAAAATATTAACCGTTTCATAAAAATAAATTTTAGTGACCTATGATAAAAAATAAAAATCTTCGGGATGGTTTTAATATAGTTAGCAATAAATAGATTTTTGTCCAGGTAATGGGAAGCTGCAAAAAGCAGCCATCGAAATAGCTTTCAAACTTTTTTAAAAGATATTTCAGTGCTCTGCAGCTATCTTTTTCGTAATGTGATTGCCGGTCGTATTTTCAGTTTTTTTATTTCCTGCTCCTGTGCTTCAATTCTTATATTTTGCGCTGTTATTATTTTACTTAGTTACTGCGAAGCAAAAATATGTAGCCCGATAAGCCGATCATAAGCCGCTGTTTTAAAGTTGAGAAGCTAAGTTGCCGAAGATATCTTTTAGTTAATTTTTAAAGGAGGGCCAACTACGTTTAGATCATTGTCAGCACAAATCTTCATCAATTCTTCGTTGCTGGGTTCATGATCCATTTCGGCCAATGTTACAAAGAAATTTTCCATCTTACCTGCCGGTTGAAAAATAACGGTCATTTTTCCTACAGGTGATATTTGAGTCCATGCATGTGGAATATTTTTTGGCATAAAAATGCTATCGCCGGTAGTCAGCGTAAATGTTTCTTCACCTACTTTAAAATAATATTCTCCATCAATTACATAAAACATTTCATCCTGCAGTGGATGAATGTGCAAAGGAGTTCCCCTTCCCTGCGAAACACTTGTTTGTTCAAAAACAGCCAGGCTACCACCTGTATCGGATCCGGAAACTTTTAAATCAAGAATGTTGGCGTTAACTCCCTTTAGTTTCATGTGTCCGTGCAGGCGGCCTTCCCCGGCTTTTACTTTGAAGCCTTTGCCCTGTTCTTTAGGATGGTAAGCTACAGCGGAAAGCGGTGCCGCTGCAAAAGCAAGCGATGCTGCAATAAAGTTTTTTCTTTTCATTGTTTGATATTTTTAATTTAGACGACTTTGTTTTTTGAAGCTGTTTGTTTGTACCAGGGTAACTTTTGCTTTCATCAGTTTTTTTATTTCCTGCTCCAGCAGGGCAATTTTTTTGTTTTGAATTTCTATCAGTTTAGTCAACTCCTGCGTAGCAGAAATATTAAGCGCAGCAAGCCCTTCATAATCTACTGTTCTAAAGTCATCCACTTCTTCGCCATATACAAATATGCTGTCGCTTTTAATGTCGGCTGCCGCAATCACTACTTCGGTAGCTGAAGGAATGGAAAGTATGTCAAACTGCTGCATACCTGTTTCATCCGCCAGCACCCGGAGCTTTTTAGCAGTTTGGCTGATATTGTGTTTTGCGGTAAAGCTGAGGAGAAAGCCATTGTTAGTTTTGGTGGTTTTATTCGTTAACTGGTAAACATTTGGTATAAAATCTGTATGCTTTGAAACTACCTGCGGATATACTTTTTCTACTTCCTGTGCGATAACTTTTTTAAATTGCCGGTTACCATGCTTTACCTTATCCTTCATAGTGTAGTTTGTAATCTGTAGCGCATTGATGGTTTTTAAATCGTTAGCAGCATCACTAATATCAATAACACTTTTAATCCGGGCATCAGAGTAAGCATCAAATTCTGTAGCCAGCATCCGGGCAGAAGCAATAATTGATACACTGCCATAAAACGGCTGGGAGGTTGCGCCAACAGCTTCAACTGGTCTGAAATTGTTGTATCGCAATGCCAGGTAAGCATAATCAACTCCGGATAATCCATTTGGATCTGGCACATTTGCAAAGTCAGCAACCTCGAGGGGTGCTCTTGGCGTACTGGTATTAATACCAACTCTGCCTCTTCCATTATTTCTTGGCCGTAAAACAATATCTGTAGTACTACCAATAGTAACATTTGCATTAGATTGATAAATTGCCATGGCATTAACGCCATTGCCGATAGCAATGTCGCTGCCTGCAAAACCTGAATTAGTAACCGAACCTATTTGCAGCTTATTAACCGGGTTGTCAATATTAATACCTACGTACCCGGCATAGTTATTCCTTGGTCTTAAAACAATATCTGTAGTACTGCCGATTAAGGTTGTGTTAGACTGATATATACCCATTGCATTAACGCCGTTGCCGATAGCTAAATCATTGTTTGCAAAGCCCGAATTGCCCACAGAGCCTATTTGTAATTTATTGGCGGGAGCTGTAAAAGTATTGATACCTACGTAGCCGCTGCCGCTGTTGCGAGGCCTGAAAACAATATCGGTGCTGGATGCAAAAATTGCCGAATTGGCTGACTGAAAAATTGCGGTAGCATTTCTGCCATTACCGATAGCAATATCATTACCTGCAAAAATTGTATTACCAATAGAACCAATTTGCAGCTTATTAACCGGGTTATCAACGTTAATACCTACGTACCCGGTGTAATTATTTCTGGGCTTAAAAACAATATCCGTAGTGCTGCCAATCAACGTAGTGCCAGATTGATAAATAGCCATTGCATTTGCACCATTGCCAAGAGCAAAATCGTTACCGGCATACCCTGAGGGTCCAACAGAACCAATCTGAAGTTTATTGGCTGGTGCATTGATACCAATACCAACATTTGCAGCGTTGCTATTGTAGATATTTGCCCCATTGGCTGTCCAGTAATTGCTACCAATGCCTGTTGAAAGACTGTTCCAGGAGGATCCGTTGTAAAACGAAAAGCTGCCTGCCGTGGTATCGTACAACATTAATCCCTTTGCCGGATTGGTAATTGCCAAACGGGAGGTGGTGGAAGTGCGGGGGATTAGCAAACCTTTGGTATTACTTTTCACATCCAGTATGGCACTTGGGTTGGCAGCAGATTTGTCTGCATTGATGGCCACACTTTGTGCAAACAGTAAAAAACTGTTTGAAAGAAGAAATAATAAAAATGATCCTTTTTTCATAACAAATATTTGTTGGTTAATGTTGTTTTTTAAATATGGTGTTTGACAGTATTTATAATTAAAGTTTTGCTGCAGTGGATGGGCCGGATAAATGCCTTTTCAGTAATTCAATGGTTGCTGCCATTTCAGCAATCTTTTTATTTTGTATTTGGTTGATTTTTTGCTGCTCATTTAAAAGTTTATTCAATTCCTGCGTAGCAGAAATATTGAGCGTAGTTAATCCTTCATAATCTACTGTTCTAAAGTCATCCACTTCTTCACCATATACAAATATGCTGTTGCTTTTAATGTCGGCTGCCGCAATCACTACTTCGGTAGCTGAAGGAATAGAAAGTATATTGAACTGCTGCATACCTATTTCATCCGCCAGCACCCGGAGCTTTTTAGCAGTTTGGCTGATATTGTGTTTTGCGGTAAAGCTGAGGAGAAAGCCATTGTTAGTTTTGGTGGTTTTATTCGTTAGCTGGTAAACATTTGGGATAAAATCTGTATGCCTTGAAACTACCTGCGGATATACTTTTTCCACCTCCTGGGCTATTACTTTTTTAAATTGCCTGTCGCCATATTTCACCTTGTCTTTCATTGTATAATTGGTAACCTGCAGGGTGTTGATCAATCCAAGATCCTTGGAACCATCACTAATGCCGGCAACGTTTTTGATCCGGGCATCGGAGAAAGCATCAAATTCTGATGCGTAAACTCCATAAGAAGCAATGATAGAAATTTGCGGATTACAAAATTTACAAAGCCCGATACCGTCAATATCGGCAGTTCCATTCATATAGGCATAGTATCCGTTTGGTACTATGCCAAAATAATCAACATCCAAAGCTGCCCTTGGCGTATTGGTATTTATTCCAACCCTGCCCTGCCCGTTATTTCTCGGTTTTATAATTATATCGTTGGTTGAACCAATCAAAGTGGAGGCATCTGTCATGTAAATAGCCATTGCATTAGTGCCATTGCCAATTGCAAAATCGTTGGTTGCAAAACCAGATCCCCCAACAGAACCAATTTGTAGTTTATTGGCGGGATTACCGGCATTAATTCCAACATTACCGGTTCCATTTTTTGGGTTGATTGAAAAGTTTGCGGTGGATGCCAGGTTGGTAAAGTTAGGCCCCTGGTAAATTGCCATTGATTGTGCATTGCGGCCAATGGCAAAATCATAATCAGCAAAGCCAGGCGTTGCGCCTGTTAACTGCAATTTATTTGTGGGGTTAATGGTACCAATTCCAACATTGCCATTTGGTAATAAAGTCATCTGCTGGGCGCTGTTATTTGTATAAAAGTATAACGGGTGATTGGTTCTTGTTCCCAGCCACCCACCCAATGCTCCCTGAAAAACCCCGATATAACTGGCTAAAGTAACATCGCCATTCGTATGTGTAAAGCCAAACTGATCAGTTTGTGTTTGTACTGTGAGTTTGTAAATAGGGGCAGCAGTGCCAATACCTACATTGCCCGATGCTGCCAATGTCATTATTGGCCTGTTGTTTGAATAAAATTGGGTGATGCCAGCAATGTTGCCAGTAGAAGTTCCGAGGTAAAGATTATCTCCTGTGCTTTTCAAAAATGCTTTAGGTACGGTACCAGAAGTATTGTAAAAAGAAAGATAGGGAGACGTGCCTTCTATCCTTAATGCTTCATTGTCTTTTTTGATGTGTAACGGAGCCATTGGTGTATTGATGCCTATGCCTATATTACCTGTATTATTATTGTAAATATTTGCGCCATTTGCTGTCCAGTAGTTGCTGGCATTGCCAGATGACAAAGTACTCCAGACCGTACCATTGTAAAACCAAAAATTACCTGCCGTGGTATCGTATAGCATTAATCCCTTGGCTGGGTTACTAATTGCCAAACGGGAGGTGGTGGAAGTTCGGGGAATAAGCAAACCCTTATTGTTGCTTTTTACATCGAGCATAGCGCTTGCATTTGGAGCACTGCCATCATTATTGATGGATATGCTTTGCGCAGTAACCTTATAGCTACTAGTGAGTATCATTGAAATAATAATAAAATTTTTCATAATTTTTTTTGCGTTATTATAATTCCGTCCAGATTTTTTTTGAAGAGACGGTTCAATAGTGCTACTAGTATTTTATGATTTTTATTGTTTGTTGCGCTGTTTTACTTGTTGCAGTTAATACATAGATACCTGGTGCAAATTGTTGGGTGATTATATATTGTAAACCGGGCAAAATATTTTGATGATAAATTGTTTTGCCACTTGCATCGGCGATCTCCAATTTGCTGAAGCGGCTTAGTCCACTTAAATATAGCTTGTCATTAACCGGGTTGGGATAGGCAGACAAAAGTGGTTGTGCATCTTTTTGTAAAGACAAGACTTTGCTATAGGTTACCCTTCCGTCATTATCGGTTTGCATGACCCTGAAATAATTTTTTAAGTTACTGTTTGCCGGAGCATGGCAATTGTAACTGGTAGTATTACCAGACGCATTTATTAAACAAATGTTTTTAAATATACTTCCATCTTCACTCAGTTGCACGGTGTAATCTTTTACATTTACCTGGCTGCTAAGTTGCCAGCTTATTTTTGCCGTAGTATTATTTTGCCATTGTGCCTGCATACCCAGCCATGTAACTGGTAGCACACCGGTAGTTATTTTACAGGGTTCTATACCTCCGCTAAACCCAATAGCGGGAGCAAATATACCTGCGAAATAAAGCTCGCTATTGAACAATGCAAATTTGAAATCTCCAAGTATTGGGGTACTATAGGCAGGGCTGGCGGTGTTTTGAAAGGTAGCTAATTTTGTACCTGCAATGGTACCATTCGTTTCCCACAACGGATAAAATTGTTGGTCATTTACTATAAAGTAAAGTTTGCCGTTAAACACAGGTGCAAACCTTGTATCTCTGAGAAAAGGCTGCCCGCTTCCACCTTGTTTTATTAACGTAGTTCCTGCGGCTGTACCGTCCGATTTCCACAAACCGGTGGCAGTATTACCATTGTAGCACGAAAAATATAAATTGCCATTGTAAATAACGCTTTGCTGCGGTGTACTTCCTACTAGGCCGGGTTCCATATCTTTTACCATTTGTGTGCCGGCCGCAGTGCCATCCGATGAAAATAATTCTGCACCATGCGTATCATCTGATGCGGTAAAATAAACTTTGTTGTTAAATACAATCATATTAAAGGGCGCACCACTGTAAAATATTCCGCCGCCATCTGCCCGTAAATTTATAACTATGTTAGTGCCTGCGGTTGTGCCATCACTGGTCCATAGTTCTGATCCATTAACACCATCATCAGCATTAAAAAAAAGTTTGTTGTTTAGTACTGCATAGTTGCCGCCCATGGTGCTGATAATATTTTTCTTTACCAGCGATGTGCCTGCTAATGTGCCATCACTTTTCCACATTCCGCTGCCTGCACCGCTTCCATCATCGCTCGTAAAATAAATATCGTTGTTGAGTATGGCAAAAGTTGCCAGCCCGTTAAACAGGCTTGTGTAATTATTTTTGACTACAAATGTGCCAGCCGGGGTACCGTCACTCACAAACATCCTTCTTTCCCCATCTATGTTATCGGCCATAAAAAACATTTTGTTATTGGCTACTGTAAAATACCTTGGAAAAGAACCCGTGCTTCCTGCATACAAGTCCTTAAACAGTCCGGTGCCTGCTGCAGTACCATCGCTTACCCAAAGCTCATATCCATCTACCCCATTGTTGTAGGAAAAATAAACCTTGTTGTTGTAAGCGGCAATATCGAAACTGGTGTTTGCTGGTCCGGTCGATGGAGTAAGTTTCAGGGTGCCGGCTTCAGTGCCATCAGTAACCCAAAGCCCCACATTTGTATCATCACTGGCAATAAAAAATAATTTTGGACCTGAGGTTGTAAAATCAAATGGAAACGAATTACCAGTTCTTAAATCTTTTAGCTGTTGAATAAACTGAGCATGAGATGTGGGAATTAAAAAAGCCTGTAAGGCGCATAGTAATAGAATAACTTTTCCAAATTTGAAGTATTGTTTTTTCATATTGTAAATATTTAAGTGCTCATAAATTTATTTTACACCTACCAATCTTGAGCTGGGTCTTGCTTCCAGCGCAGATAGCCTTCTTTCTAAATATTGCAATTGCTTTTGTTGATTTACAATTAAGGACTGTTGTTTTATCAAGATTTTATTTAGTTCCTGCGTAGCAGAAATATTAAGTGTGGTAAGCCCCTCATAATCCACCGTTCTAAAATCATCTACTTCTTCGCCATACACAAATACTTTATCGCCTTTGATATCGGCTGCATTAATGATTACTTCATTTGCAGAAAGGATCGTAATAATATCAAACTGCTCCATTCCTTTTCCTTCTACCAGTACCTGTATTTTTTTGGCGCTTTTGCTAATGTTATGATTGGTATTGAAATGTAGCAAGTACCCACCTTTAGCCTTTGTTATTTTATTGGTTAGCTGGTATACATTTGGAATAAAATCTGTGTGCTTTGATACTACCTGCGGGTATACTTTTTCGACTTCTTGTGCTACTA
>JBGSMI010000432.1:0-12380 GCA_041740215.1 Ferruginibacter sp. | reverse complement strand
GAAATCCTACAGGTTTTAAGCATTTGTATTTTTGAGAAAGTGCCCATAAATCAACTGTTTCAGCAGACTCATTTACAATATTTCAAAGAACAAAAAGATAACCAATTGAAAATGTTTGACTTATAACGCAACGCTAGTGATTTAAGGTATCTTTTAATTCCATTCCGACCGGAACACCTGCAATCGACAGATTTCTTTTAGCTCCGAAATTGGATTGTACAATCGCACCAACGGTATAGGTTGAATTCTTCATTTTAAAAACTCTTGAAGAAGTTCCGGTACCGCCTTTAAATCCCAAACACATCATTCCGGTTCCGCCACCCACATTCCCTTCCGCAATCTTTCCGCCCGATGCATTTTTTATGGCTTCCAATACATGTTCTTCTTTTACGTGAAAACCATAGATATCATTCAGGAAACCATCATACGTTTCTGCCACTACAGGGTAGGTGTACCACCAACTTTCTCTGCTATACCAATCCGTATCTACAAACCACTTCAATACTGCATCCCGAACAACACCAACACTATTGGTATTCGTGATCATAATCGGTGTTTCTAAAAATCCCGATTCAGTAACCCAGGTGGTACCTGTCATTTCACCATTTCCATTCAGGCTATACCAATTGGCATAAACAGGACTGAATTTTTTGGCTTTTCCTCTTGGGAAAATGGCAGTCACGCCCGTTCTTACAGGCCCTTTGCCTATTATATTTTTACCTTCCCCGGAAATGATAGTGCTATAGCCTACTTCAACGCCTTTTACATCAGTAATGGCATTCAATGCTCCGGTATTGCCAACAAACGGAACGCCTAAATCTCTTGCCCGGGGCTTTTGTGCGAAAGATTGGAGACAAATAAGTAATACTATAAAAACTGGAAATATCCTTCTCATATTGGTTGGTTTTAATGTTTGTTTCATTTATCCGGGATATGCTAAAGATATTCAAATTTTTATAATTTGGCATACTGAGGAAAGCGCATCGATTTGCGCTATTACCAAAGGGCTCCGCTAAAAACCCGGGATACTGTCCCGCAGGTACGGGACCAATTTCATAACATCCTTCTCTCTAAAAAGATGCAATACCATTCGCCTCAAATCCGGTGGTAATCAATTGGCAAGCCTGCCTAATCAGTTTTTAAAGGCTCCCTCTAATGGTCGTAACTGATCACTCTTGATATTTGCCATTTATCCTCCGTTTTTCGCCAAATCATAAGAAATTTGAACGTTCCGATTTCTTCTATTCCATTTTCTATATGCCGGAATTTGTGCATGCCAATTTCAATGGCCCCATAATCTTTGATAGGATGAACTTCTAAACTGCCTTTAACCAGTTGTCTGGTTAATTTAAATTCGTTCTTAAAATTATTTTCAAAGTTCTCAAAAACTGTTTTATAGGGAATAAGTCCCCCGTTGTCCTGATACCATTCCAGATCTTCCGTAAACAGCCGTTTAAATGTATCCATGTCTTGGGTATTAAATGCATCAAACATAACACTATCCATGTGTGCAATCTCATTAAATAAGGCCTGCGTTGTTGGTGCCACCTTTCTTTCCTGAGCAACTACCCGGGTAGTAAAAGATAGCGTGATGAGAAGGACAATAAATACGTAGCGAATCAATTTGTTGGAGCACATTGGAATTTTGTATTAGTTATAAATGGTTGGTTTCTACTTTGTTTACCGAAGTTGACTGAAAACTCTCATTTACAAAGCATGAAATGTTTGGGATAAGCTTATATACTGATGAATGGAAGTAATCAACGTAAAAACATGATTATCTGTCTGTACATCCTTTCAAAACCGCTTATCAAATGATTTACCATTAAACTGATAAACGCCACCATCCGCCATTCCAAAAAGTAAATGATCGTTATTGTCTTTATAAATAGTCCAAATCATTGGGGTCGAATGTTTGCTGTCGATGGTATAGTTTGTCATAGTCTTACCATCATATTTCCAGGCTCCCGTATCTCTGTCACCAAACCAAATATTTCCTTCAGAATCTTCTTTAATAGTAAAAACGTGTTCCATTGTCCCGGTTGGTGATAGGTTTCCATTTCTGCTACTATTCTTTTGAATGAGTCCGTTTATCTCTGAAAAATGTATTGTTTTATTATTCTCGATTAGTAAAACGCCGATTCCATTATTTCCTATCCAAATCCGTCCTTTGGAATCTGCTAATACACTTCTTATATGCAATATCTCATTATCTTTAAGTTCTAATTTGTCATGGTCAAAAATAGTTGTCCTTTTTCCATCATAACTAAATAATGCAGCATAAGTGGCTATCCAAACGTTACCGTTTTTATCTATAGATATATCGGTTACCCCGAATGAATTATAAGCTTTCCCCTTTTTGGGTTGTGGAAAAATTAAGTAGTTCATTTTATTTCCATCAAAACGATTTATTCCGTCTTCTTCACCTGCACAAAACCATAAATCCCCTGTAGTTTTATTCCATTCTAATATGGACTCGTTCGTTTTAGTTACATAATTAGTAAACTTTTTTCCGTCATAAATACTTAATCCTTTTGCTGTTGAGATTAATATATTACCATTTTTATCCTCTTGTATGGAGCGGATTTGATTGTCTAATAAACCTTCATTGGTTGTATAGTATCCAAATGATTTTCCGTCATAAAAGCTTATTCCTCCATTATGAATCCCCAACCAATAATTCCCTTTACTGTCCTGAAAGATGGAGCGTATTCCGGAAGTGAATTTTAAGGTATCAGTTTGTGTAAGGTTCACAAATTCAGATTTGCTTCCTTCCGTTTCGGAAGATTTCTTTTCAACACAGGAAAAGCTCAGCGTTAATAAGAGTATCAGATATATCAATGTAAATAGTTTTTTCATTTTAGTTTTTAAAAGGTCTGATTGCATGTAAGGAGTTGCGCAGGCTTGGAAGTAGTACTCCTTCTGCCCGGTACTGCTGCTCAATAAAGATATAATGGTGTAAGATAAGAACTTAAAGCACATTATAAATCAGTCCGCCAAACCTTTCCTGTTTACAAACTACAGCCGAAGATTATAACCACCTGCTACACTTAAAAAATACCCATATTGGCTACTGGCCTCATATTTTTTGATAAGCCACAAATTGCTGTCTCCAAAAAATTGCTTTGCTTTACATGCCTCATCATAAGTTGAAATTAGTCCATATTCCTTTAGGGGTGAAACATGTTTGATTATATTTAAATTTTTCTTTGTTTCATAACATTACCCTGCCAAAGAAACACCAATCCATTTGCCAATACCAAATGTTATTGCTGCTGCAATCAAACCAAATATTACCTGTCGGAAACCTGAGAACCATATACTCTTACCGGTGAACAAGGTGATAGCTGTGCCAATTAAAAATAAGCCTGCAGCACTACTGATAACACTAATAATTATTGCTGTAATACCACTTGCAAACATAAAAGGAATTACTGGTATAACAGCACCAATAGCAAAAAGTATGAAGGAATAAACAGCAGCTTCCATAGCAGAGCCTTTCAGTTCTTCTGCATTGATTCCCAATTCTTCTTTAACCAATATTTCATATGCTTGATTTTTATCCAGCATAATTTCAGCCGCCATTGCATTCGCCTGGTCTTCAGGTATGCCTTTGGCCATATAAATTAATGCCAGTTCCCTTTGTTCTCCTTCTGGATTTGTTTCCAGTTCATCCATTTCCAACTGCATCTGGTTTTCATGCAATTCCTGTGAACTTTTAACAGAAATCCATTCACCCAAAGCCATTGATAATGCACCAGCTAATAGCCCTGCAACACCAGCTAATAAAACACCCGAACCGCCAGCGGTTGCTCCGGCAATCCCCATTACCAAACTGAAATTAGAAACCAAGCCGTCATTTCCACCCAATACTGCCGCCCTTAACGCATTGCCTCCAACTGAACGGTGCCTGCTTTCAAATTTTGCGACATTGCTTCCTGTAACTTTAGTTTCATTTTCTAAAAGAGAACGTAGGATTTTGACATGGTTTGTTTCACTTCCGGTTATAGGTAACTTGTTTTTATTTTTGGCATGAATAACGGCAGAGGAAATACTTTTTTCAGTATCCATCAATACCCCCAACACATAATCATATCCAAAGACCTTACCAATGGCATTGAGTGCCTTTGCCCGTAATGATGGTGATGGCAATACATTCGTCGAATCAGGGTATAATTTTTTCAAAAATCCTTCTGCATGGCTTTTTTCAATGGCACTCATTTGCCGGAAAATATTTGAGACCGTTTCATCTGTTTCGGCATCTGCCAATTTGTTATACAAAAAGCAAGCATCCACTTCTGTTTGGAGATTTTTATTTGAAAAATTAGCCATTATTCAATTATTTAATTAGAAGTGTAAAATGAATCCTTCAATTTGTATGAAGGATTCATAAGTGTATTTTTAGTTATAATCACCTGCGGAGGTATATTAAATTTGTCATATGTATTTATTATAGTAACATCTGAATTTTAAAATGGAAATATGCTATTAATCATCATCCCTTTCCCCTCCTTCTGCCCCTCCGGTATTTTGAATGGAACTGTTGGCGATTTCGGTATGTCTTATCTGTCCACCAAGGTAGCCTGTTCTGGCAACTAGTCCAAAACTAATAAGCGAGAGAAAAAATACGATAATAGCAGTTGTTTTTGTTAATGAAGTTTTAAAGCGGTTTATTACCAAAGCAAATACTGAAATAGCTCCTAAAGCAATCAAGCTTATCAAAGAATACAAGGCGGCATCCTCGTGAAGTCCTATTATATTTTCAGATACGCCTTGAATATCTTCTACTGCTTCTTCCGCAGCTTCGCCCGTTAAATAAGCGATACCTGCCCCAATAGCAGAAATAATAAAAAGTAAGTAAGCTGCATTTTTTGTTTGATTATTCTTTACCCAAAGTGCATATCCCAAAACAAGTGCTCCTAAAATAGAACCGAAAACCGGAAGGTGTGTTATTATCAAATGCAAATGTACCTGGCTCATAGTATTGATTTTTAGAGTACTGTAATTTTAATAAATTTCTCACTGCTTGTCATTGAAATGCCGCAACGGGCAGGTGCTGTTGTTTCGTAAGTATTGCCACAAGTAGGGCAAACATAAAATACTATTGGGAGGGATTTTACTGTATTATTTAGTAAGGCAGTTAATGCCGCTTCATAAAATATTTTATGCTTTTTCTCTGTTTTATAAGCATAATTTAAACTCATCATAGCTAATTGATTACCGGCTTCGTTGGCTGCGGTTAAAAAATCCGGATACATAGTAGACACTTCGTAAGTTTCACCTGCAATTGCATCCTCTAAATTTTCTTTTGTTGATTTCACGGTAAATTCCGGATTGATTACCGGTACACTAATGCCGGATTCCTGCAATACAGCTTTGTGATTATTGGCATGAATATTTTCTGCGGTAGAAGCGGCTTTAAAAAGTAATGCAATCTGATGAAATCCTTCCTTTTCAGCTTTTTTTGAATAAGCTGCGTATTTTGCACTGGCAGTGGTTTCACCTTTAAAGGCAGCTTGCATGTTTTCTGTAGTTTTTGCCTTTGCATCATTGCTGGTTACATTACTTGCAGGTTTTACTATCGAAGTCCTTTCATCTTTCTCATTCTGTTTAGCTTCGTTCTCCCCTTCCTCATTATCGCCAATTTCTTTTCCTGCCCTTTGGGTAGATGTGTCTGCATTATTCTGCACCGGGGCTTTCATGGTTGCATCTGTATTGTTGCTTCCACAGGAGGCCAGAAACAAACTACCTGCTGTTAACAACATAACCGGAATAATTAATAGCTTTTTCATTTTCATTTGTTTTACTTATTTTGATTAAATTATAAAACAAAGATGCTATTGCTACCCTTTACTAAGTCTTTGTGGTTTCTTAAGATTCACTAAAGATTATACAGGAAATTTTAATGAGAATGTGGTGTTGCCCGGTACACTATTAACGGCAATGGTAAAATGTTGAAGATCAGCTAGCTTTTTTACAATAGCCAGCCCTAAACCACTTCCTGTAATCAGGGAACTTCTTGAATCATCGGTTCGATAAAACCGGTTAAATAAAAGGGGTAACTGCTCCGGTGAAATGGCAGGGCCGCTGTTAGTGACAGAAAATATTCTTTCATTTTCCTGCCATATAAAAATAATTTTCCCATTGGGTTCGCCGTACTTTATAGCATTATGTAATAGGTTATTGATGATGACCGACATAAAAAAGCTATCAGCAAAAACGGCAGTACCTTCAGGAATAGCAATTTTAATTTTCAGACCCTTCTCAGTAATTTGCTTTTCATATTTTACAACTGCCTCTGATACTATTTTTTCAAAATAGATAATTTCATTTTTAGCGGAATCTCCCTCCAACCTGGCGAGCTGTAAAAGTTGATCGAGCAATTGATTAAGCCTGTCTGCTTGATTGATTACTTCCTTTATTTTTTCTTCATACTGCTCAGGCTCTCTTTTTCTTCGAAGCAAGACTTCCAGCGTACCACGAATGGCGGCAAGCGGTGTCCTTATTTCATGTGAAGCATCGGCTGTAAATTGTTTTTGTTGCTGAATACTGCTGTCTATCCTGCTCAGTAAATCATTAATTGTTCTTGCAAGTTGGTAAATCTCATCTTCATTTTCCGGCAATGGTAACCGGGTATCTATGTTAGAATCATTGATGTCTGAAGCAGCACGGATTAACTGATTAACCGGTTCTATAGCTTTAGAAGCTGCAAGATAGATAACCCAATAAAGTACCAACAAAAGAATGGGCAATGAAATGCATAAAGTAAAAAGCAGATTATTCAATACATAGTATGACTCTTGTTGAGAAACACCAACGGTTAATTGACCGATGATTCTTCCATCGTCGTTCTTAATAGGAAATTGACCAAGCCGAAGTCTTTGTTTATCAATCTGGGCATTATGAAAATACCCCTTATCAATGTTTGGGTTAAATAAAAAATGATTCCCCTGAAGGTTAGCCGATTTGAATATCATCTTCTCTTTGATATCAACTATTTGAATAAAAGTTGGATTGACTTCTACCTTCGTATGTTCAGCTTCTTCCCATTCAGGCATTTTGTTGATGATGATACTGTCAGCTTTCCAGTCAAGGGTGTTAAATATTTCTTCCTTTTCCAGTAATATATCACTATCAAGATGACGGTATGAACTTACATGTACAACTAAGTAGATAATAAAAAATATGATAGCTGTTGTAATTGCTACAGCAACCGTATTAAAAAGTGCAATACGCTTTTTAAAACTCAATTTCATGAATGATCATTTATACGGTAGCCTACACCCCGAATGGTTTGAATGAATGATTCCCTATCTTTTGTATCTAATTTTTTTCTCAGTGCATTTATAAATACATCAATAACGGAAGTATCTTTATCAAAATGTATATCCCATATTTTTTCGATAATTCTTGAACGCCTGCATACCTTTCCCTTATTACGAAGCAAGTATTCCAATAGGGCAAATTCTTTTTGAGTGAGCTCGACAGGTAGCCCATCTTTTGTAACCAGATAAACTTCTGTATTCAATACAATGCCTTCTGTTTCAAAAATGTTTTGTTCTCCTGTTTTGCTTCTCAACAACACTTTTATGCGGGCTAATAATTCTTCAAATGCAAAGGGTTTTTTCAAATAATCATTGGCACCTGCTTCTAACCCAAAAACTGTATCATCCACTGTATCTTTTGCTGTTAAAAAAATTATAGGAATTGATTTATTTTCTTTACGGATGCTTCTGCAAATCTCAATACCACTCATACCGGGCATCATCCAGTCAAGTAGCATAATATCATACTCATTCAAGTTTGTCATTGCCATTTCAAGAGCTTCTCTTCCATTAAATGCAACATCAACAGCAAAACCTTCTTCTTCCAGTCCATCTTTTAAAAAACCGGCAATGGCTGCTTCGTCTTCTGCTAAAAAAATTCTCATACAGGTAAGTTAAAGAAAAATAAACCATTTTTAATTAATTTTCATCAGGGTTTGAAAAATCCGGCAAGGCGAGCTCAACACCGGCTCCATGTTTAAATACCAATTGTCCCCCTAAATATCCTGTTCTTGCAATGCTCCCTATTACACCTGCAAATAGCAGAACACCTGCAATTCTTAACCAACTTCTGTTGTATTTTAAGAAATAAATTACACCATACACCAAAGCAGTAATAACTGTTAGCAATAGTGAAATTGTTGCAGCCTGTTCATGCAGTTCCATTGCCTTACTTAATGATCCTTCTTCCATTCCTTCTCCGGCAGCATTACCTGCAAGGTAAGATACTATAGTGCCAAGCGTACCTAATATGAGTAAGTAAAAGGCGGATTGGTGAAAGAATTCTTTTTTATAAAAGAAACTTATTGATTCAAATAAAAATCCCACGATTAATAAAGCAATCGGGAAGTGGACTACCATTGCATGGAGATGTGTAGAAGAGATCATAATTTTATTCTTTTTACAAAGATGCTCTTCTGGTATTTTGAAATGCCTTAGTGAATTCTTAAGTTTAGCTTAAGAATTGCAAAGAGAAGGAACATCGACGCTTATAACGATCCGTTGTATTCCGATCCAAACGATTTTCGCTGGTGGATATCCGATATCAACCCGGATAACAATACAGCACGCATACGCACCAGAAACCTGACACTTTCGAGTCGTGCATTACGTGGCGATTTTTACATTCTGATCATGATTAGAGATTGATTTTGTAAGTACGGTGTCCTGAAATAGGTTGACTTGCCCATATGTTAGGTGTGAACCAAAAACAGGACGCTGCAGCCCCGTCTATCCGGGGGACTCCCGGACAGCGTAAAAGCAATCATTCCTTCAAAAGGAAAGTTCTTCAGGCGACGATCACTTCCTAACCTGAAGGCAACCATCTGCCTTTTATAGTGCTGGCTTATTGTTATCACTCACCAATTTGTTTAGTGCAACACGGTGAGCGAACCGGAAGCGACCGTTACCTGCGCCCCGGGACTTACCTGCATACTCCGGACAACAATGGCAGAATTAATCACAACGGTTCCGCTGTTTACAAATACATCCGTATCGGCACCGGGAACCGCACCACAGCTCCAGTTAGCTGCATTCTCCCAATTATTGCCGGCACTACCGGTCCATATATTTTGAGGTCTGTTATCAATTAAAGGACAAATGGAGGGAACATTATTTTTGTAGCGGACGTGCACGGGCCGCCCCTCGTCGTTGAGTGTAATTCGGGCTATTTCTTCTTTGGTTACATCGTTAAAGAAAATGTTCGTACCGCTGGTATCCCACCCTAAACTGTTAAGGGTACCGGGTATCCATTGCACAGTCAGGTCGGTAATATCATTCCAGCCGAGACGAGGTATCTTTCCATCAACACGAGTCTCCCTGAATAAAGTAGTGTTTTGCCGAAGGACAGCGTATTGGGGTTGCGGTACAGGTCCCGGCACTACGACAGTTCCATAGGCATTCACCGCATCAATCCGGACAATACTTATCCGCAGGCGAAGGGAGTCAAGGACTACGCCTGATGCATTATAAACAGCCTGCAGGCCGGCGGGTAACTCCGCAAAATTAAACCCTTCCCTATTGCTACTGCTTTGCGAAGTAGCATCGAAAAAGTTTAATGGCGTAAAGCGTTCTTTAATCGGCACACTGTTTTGATACACGACATTGAAAGGAAAACCAAACAGGTTTTTTTCGGTATGGCCCAATAGGTAAAGCCCCGAAGGGGTCACCTGATAGTAGCGCTCACCGGATGAGTCAATAACCACCATATCAGCGGCTGGAAACCGGGCGGCAAATTGTCCTTCGCCTGGTGCGCGGTATATTTCATCATAAACAACACTTGGTGTTAAGCCGGTGAAATCCCAGGACTCGTCGAAGCCCGGTGGGGTAACCATGGCAAAGGTGGCCTGATTGTATGCCCATGAGTAGCGCAAGGTATCTCCCAATGCCGGCAGGGTGGAGGAAGTGATGGTGATCTGGGCCATCATGGGAAGGCTGCAGAGTATGCTAAGTATAGAAAGTAAAATATTTTTCATGATTAGAATTCATGGCGTTTACTTGAATACCAAACCATAAATATAATATATTCTTCCAAAGTGGGTGATCCCATTGTCACAAAGGCATAAGGACGTCTTCACTTTGTTGCGGCATTTTGTTTTACCCCACTACCGCAGACTTATACCATCTGGCGTCCACAAGATTTCAGGCGCAGACCTGCAGTCAGGAATTAGTCTTGACAGAGCAGTGGATCTGTGCCTTATAAAACCGCAACAATTAAATAAACAGAGGCCTTAGTGAAGAGGTATAGATATGCCAGGATATAACCAAACACTACTGCACATTTGCATCAGCAGCCCCATGTTTTCAGGAAATAATTATTGTACATCCGGAAAAAGAGCGCAGAACTTCTCCGGATGCCAGCCGTTAAGAATGTCCCTTAATAAGGATCCTCATGCCTCACTCCCCCAAAAACCTTTTCCTGAGGCTTGACCCGGCTTCGGTCAGTCTGTTCTGCGAGGTAAGTATGTGAAGCACCTTATGCTCTACCCAGTGGTGAAGGGGTAACAGGATCGCTGCAAGCCCTATCATGAACAGGAGGTCCATCCAGGGTTCGCCATGGGTAATGGAATAGATATTCTTTTTAAAGATGAGGAAGATGAACTCAAAGAACATAAGGAAAGCAAAAAAGCCCACCATCTTTATTGTTCTTGCAGATACATTGAACATACCAAATAGTACAAGGACTAAAAACAGCGTTACAATTCCAATGGTGATGGCCATGTACTGAATATTATTCCGCTGTCGTTTCTTTTCCAGCGCAAGAAGCTCGGCTTTTTCCAGCAGCTCCTGCTCATGAGCTGATTCCAGTTGCGTAACTTCTTTTTCTTTATTTACGGTTTGTATACTGTCTTTATATTTATAGTAGGCGCCGTTTGAGAGTGCTGCATTTTGATAATCGCCTACTGCCTTGTATAAAGTATCGAGGTACTTACTGCTTTCCATCGCTACATCCAGCGACCCGATTTGTTCTGAGTAATCCTTTGCCAACAGAAAGCGGCGAATGGCCTCTTTGTTGTCTCCTTTGCGTTTATAATATTTACCTAAATTGAAATGGCTGCCCAATAGCACCTGCACACTTTTGCTACTGTCAAAAAATCCTAGTGATTTATTGTAGTAATACCCTGCAGAATCCAACTGCCCCAGCTCAGTATACACGATCCCGTATGCCTGATCCATATAAGCTGACATGTCAAACTTTGCCAGATAGGTGGAGAAAGTCTTCCCCTTTGGAGAATTCAAAAAGTCTAAAGACCGCCCGGGCTGTTCCATCATGAGATAAACATTCAGCAATCCTACGTATGCCGGTATTTTCGAATTCTCATATTTCAGCGAATCTGACATAGCTATAGATTTATTATAGTATGCAATTGCCATTTCATAATTTTTCTTTTGAGCATACAGGCCACCAATCGTAATGAGGTCACTGGTTTTTGTAAAACGGATATCAGACTTTGTTTGCATTTTATCTATTTCCTTGTAAGCCATATTATAGAAATCGATAGCCTTATCGTATGATTCAATATTGGCATAAAAGGAAGAAAGTTTAATGTACACCTCTCTTGAAAGTTTTGGTTCTTTCAGGTCTTCTGCAATGCTCGATGCATTCAGGTAGAACCGCAATGCATCGGTCTTTTTATTGTTGGCAAGCGCTACATCGCCTTCCGCAAGCAAAGCAGCAGTGCACAAAGTATCATTTTTTGTATCAGGCACTGTGGCTGTTGCCTGTTTTGCATATTCCGCCGCCTTGTCTTTTTTGAGCAGCGTAAGTTCTAACGCTGAAAGATTGATGAGCAACTTAACTTGCTGATCAAAAAGTTTATTTTGCCGGGCAATTTCCAAAGCAGTGAGATGAGCATTTCTTGCAATGGTTGCATATTTTTCATTGGATGCCCACCTTGCGGCCCGCGCTCCGTTGTTGGCATAGGCTTTTACCATCAGTACCCTGTCCCTGCTTTCTTCGGCAATAAAGATAGCTTGTTCCGCAAGCTTATCCGCCTGTTTAGGATCTACAGTCATGTAGAAAGTGGAGAGATCTCTTAAAGCATCAATTTTTTCAAGCGCCGTTTTTGCCTTTGTCAATCTCAGATTAAGAGAATCGATCATTACTTTTTCCTGGGCAAAAGAAGCCAGGGAAATTTGTTGCAAAAAAATAAAAAACAGGATTTTGCGAAAAATCATCATAAACAGTAGTTGTATCGTATGCATTCTACCAACCCCATGCTTTTTATGCTGATTTGGAGTAGTAGTTTTGCGGCAGTAGATCTTTGATTTTATTGATAGGATGGTCTTTTATGATGGATAGTACTTCTGTAAGCCATGTCATAGGTTCAATATTGT
>JBGSMI010000427.1:0-41908 GCA_041740215.1 Ferruginibacter sp. | reverse complement strand
TTGGTGTTGATACAAGGCCTTGATGATTTTATTGTGGTAGACACCGAAGACGTGTTACTGATTTGTAAAAAAGACAAAGAGCAGGCTATTAAAGAATATGTGGCAGAAGTGAAGCGGAATAAAGGTGATAAGTTTTTGTAGGAAACCTAGAACCATTAAGATTAACTTGAATGGAGTATTGGATATTCCGGAGGTTTATAATTTAAACTTCGTATTTAAATTGTAAAGCTTTTTTATGTGTAAATTCTCTTAATTTTTTTAGACAATTTTACTAAGTGGAACTTATGGATATTCTTGAGTAATCTAGTTTAATTAGGTTTTTATTCGTCACTTAGAGTTACATACGTTTTTTATTTTGTATTAACTTCTCCAAAGGCTAAAAAAATTAGCATTTCATTCGGACAAATCTCTTATTTTCACAAATTGCAGAAATCAGCGCTAAATAAACTATTAATCAGTTTGGGTTTAAATGAAAACCAATCTGTTATATCCTTTGAACAAAAGGACTGGAAGTCCTATGTAACTATAGATACTCAAAAAAAATTGAGTATTATCCAACCTTCTGCGTTTTATCTATTTAATCAACAGCCTTTCATTTTATTTTTTGACTTATCAGATAATACTAACCCGGGAAGAGAACAAGAAATTCATAAACAAGCTTGGTCATTTGACCAGTCTCCTTTGGTTTTTATTATCAAGGATACTGATATTGAAATTTTTAATGCTTTTGTTTATGATAAAGAAGTAAGCAGGTTAGAAAAGATAAAATTAAAAGAGGGTGAAAAATTAATTGAGTTATTTTCTTTTTGGAATTTGCAAAGTGGTAACATCTGGACATGGCTACAGGAAAATCATTATAAAAAATCAATACTCGATAAAAGAGTTAATCAGAAACTTTTTGAAAATATAAAATTTGTAAGGGAAATACTTACAAACAAAAATGGCGAATATTTTTTAGAGGAAGATGAGGCCAATATATTGATTTTACGTTTAATTTTCATTCGCTACTTAATAGATAGGGGTGTTAAATTAGAAGAAGCTTTTATCACAGGCTCGTCACCAACCGAACGAAAAAAGAGTTTTATTGATTTGATTGAAAAACCAAAGAAATTAAATGATTTTTTCGAATGGTTAAATGGTAAGTTTAATGGTGTTCTGTTTAAAGACACAAAGATTCAATTACCCAAGGAAAAAGCTAAACAATTAGCGCAGGTTTTTAGTGGGGAGATGCCAGATGGCTTGTTTGAAGGGAGTGATTTATACTTTGAAGTATTTGATTTTAGTATCATTCCTGTTGAATTGATAAGTGGAATATATGAGGCATTGATTGATGAAGAAACAAGAAAATTACATGCTGCTGTTTATACGCCTTCTTTTTTAGTTGAATATATTTTAACTAATACGATTGATAAATTCTTTCAGGAAAAAAAGAATAAAAAAATTGCCGAGTGTAAAATATTTGACCCGGCAGTTGGCTCTGGTATTTTTCTTGTGCAATCATTTAGAAGAATGGTTGACAGGGAAATGGCATTGACTGGCGAAAATAAAATTAGTAAAAACAGGCTTAGGGAAATTGCACAGAATAATTTGTTTGGCATTGATATAAATGAACAAGCGCTGAAAGTAACCTGCTTTTCTATATATGTTGCAATGCTTGATTATATTGACCCAAAATCAATATTGCCGGTATTTCATTTCCCTAACTTAATAGGAAATAATCTTTTCACAGCAAATTTTTTCAATACAATAGATAGTTTCAATACTATTATCAACGGAAATGATGTGGATTTTATCTTAGGAAATCCCCCGTGGAAAAGCGATAGAGACGAAGTACATATTAATTGGTTAAAAGCAAATAATAAAGTGGTAGGTAGGTTTGAAATTGCGCAGTCGTTTTTATTGCGGTCTAAAGACTTTATGAAGCCTAAAACAGTGTCTGCATTAATCGTTACCAGCACCATTTTTTACAATATTTCTACCCCAACAAAGAAATTCAAACAGGATTTCTTAAAGCAGTTTTGTGTAAATAGATTTTTTGACCTTTCGGCTGTAAGAAGACTGATTTTTGAAGAAAAAAATAGCCCTTGTGCTATTGTATTTTATAAGTTAACCAAAGGGGAGGACTTTCTTACCAATGTGGTGCGACATCTATCCGTAAAGTCAAACTTGTTTTTAAAGTATTACAAAACCCTGGTAATTGAAAAATTCGACCAAAAGGAAATTCAGCAAAAACATTTTATTGAAAATGATTGGATGTTTAAGGTTGCATTATATGGGAATACACTAGACTTTAATTTACTAAAAAAAATGAATAGCAAAGGAAAGCCCATTCGGGATTTTATCGATAATAAAATTATTTTTAAGGGCGGTGGTATTCATAAGGGAACAAAAGAGAAGTATGAACCATTTTATCCTATCTTAAATAAGCCTATTATTGAAAATGCGGATGTAAATAAATACTATTCTACCTCCTTTAATGAAGAAGTAATTACGGAAAGGGATATTTATATTAAAAGCGGCAGAGAGGCTGGAATGTTTTTCGGAAAACAACTTTTGATAAAAGAACAAGCGAAGAATGAGTCCGAATTGGTTATCTCCTTGTGTGATAAAGAGTATATTTTCCGATCAGGAATTTTTACAATTTCTAGCAAAATTAATCCAGCACAAATAGAATTATTTTTTAGCTTTCTTATTACATCCCTTTTTGAATATTTTGTCTATATAACTTCTGGTTCTTGGGGAATATCTACCAGGCCCCAAATTAGGTTAGACGAGGAATATTTGTCTTTTCCCTTTTTTGAAGTAGGAGAAAATAAAAAAAACAAATTTTTAGGCTTAGCAAATGATTTCCTAATTCCATATAAAAATTTTAATAAAGAATTCAGTTTAGGGGACCCTCAAAGAAATGAAAAAGTATTTATTGAAATAAACTCAATGATTGAAGAATTATATGAAATAGAAGGGTACGAAAAAGATCTAATCAATTACGTTTTAGATATTTCAAGATATCAATTTCAAGAAAGCAAGCAACAAAAAATTGTTCGTAAAGTAAATAATGATAATGAAGTTCTTGAACAATATACAGATGTTTTTATTGAAGAGTTTAAAGGGTTATATGGGGATGAATATTTGCAGATTCAAGTTTTCCCTTTACATCATTTTATTGCAATGAGTTTTGTTTTTAGTCAAGAGAAACCAAAGAAGAACGTTATAACTAATGAAGAAGTAACAAATGAGGGTGAAGTTTTTAGATTGATTTCAAATAACATTTCCATTTCAAAAGTTGCTAAAGATTTATACATACAAAAGGATATTAAAGGGTTTGAAGAGAACTCCTTTTATATCATTAAGCCAAATGAATACAAATGCTGGCATAGAGCCATGGCCTGGTATGATGTGGCGGAAATCAAGCAAACAATTGAAGATGCGGAAATAGATTATTTGAAAAATGGTATTGATGCTAAATAACGCAGCCAGCTTTATACGAAACAGAAAAGAGGTTGTAGCAATTACATACGATAGAGTGACCAATATAATTTGGTACCTGGCTGAGTGCTATCAAACCCTCTCAAAAGATCACCCCACATACAGCATAGAACTTGTAGGCAAGAATACTACACTTCATTTTGAAGACTTTTTAAAAATGGAATTTCTGGATAAATATTTAATCCCCAACGAGCACTTGATTTCATCAAAATGCAGTGAATTGGAGGATATCAATTTTCACTATGAAAACCAAAAGCGATACCTTGATATTTCAGATAAAAAGGTGAAGCCGGATAAAATAGACATCTACATAAACAAGTTAGGTTTACAGAGTAGCTGGAATCAACAGGAAGAAAATATTTACTATGCAATTGAATGTAAGAGAATAAAAACACTTTCGGATTGTAAAGCCTACATTGGCGATACTAAAAAATTTGCAGACAGGCGCTACAACGACTTACGACTTCCTTTCGAGGAGCAAATTGCATTTATTGAGAATAGCAGATTAAGTCATAGTGCAGTTTCGGCTGAGATAAATAATAGACTTAAGGCTACATCGTCATTAATTACAACCCAGTTTTTGGAATCTGAAGTATTGCATAAGCTTTTCAATGGTTGTTATTCGTCAAGGCATAAAAGAAATTTCAATAGAAACGAACCTTTTACTGTTTTTCATTTATTATTTGATTATTCTAAATTTGTCAAGAATTGAATTTCATTCCCATTTAGCATATGTGTAAGAACAAAATGACACCATATAAAATAGCAGGCTATTTGCAAGAGGATTAACAATTGAAATTGAATACAGGATTTTCGGGTCCGAGACCGCATAAATAAATAGAAATTTAACCAAAAAAAACACTCAAATCCTAACCTTGAATCCATCGTTCCAAAGCAAACTCCCCAATATCGGCACCACCATCTTCACCACCATGAGTGCATTAGCCGTTGAGTACAAGGCCATCAATCTTGGACAGGGCTTTCCAGATTTTATGATGAGCGAAGAGCTGATTGGTTTGGTGAACAGCGCCATGCGCAATGGCCAAAATCAATATGCGCCCATGGCCGGGCTTGGCTTGTTAAGGGAACGCCTGGCAGAAAAAATGGAACAACTTTACGCAGCAATCGTTAATCCGGAAACTGAAATCACCATTACACCCGGCGGTACTTATGCCATCTATACCGCACTTACTACGGTGCTGCAACCGGGCGATGAGGTGATTGTTTTTGAACCCGCCTACGACAGCTATATTCCTAATATTGAACTCAATGGGGCGATGCCGGTTTTAATACCACTTACTTATCCGGACTATAGCATCAACTGGAACCTGGTGAGGGAAATGGTATCTTCTAAAACAAAAATGATCATGCTCAATACGCCGCACAACCCAACCGGCAGCGTAATTGGTAAAGATGATATTGAACAATTGCGTAGCCTTGTAAAAGGTACCGGCATCTTTATTTTGAGCGACGAAGTGTATGAACATTTGATATTTGATGATAAGCAACACGAAAGTATGTTGCGCTATCCCGATTTGCTTGAAAGAAGTTTTGTATGTTTTTCTTTTGGTAAAACCTACCACTGCACTGGTTGGAAAATGGGCTATTGCGTAGCACCCGCTGCTATGATGAAAGAGTTTAGAAAAGTACACCAGTTCAATTGCTTTTCCTGTCATAGCCCGGTTCAACATGCATTGGCCGAATACATTTTGCAAAAAGATGCCTACCTGCAATTAGGCAAGGAGCTGCAACAAAAACGGGATTATTTTCAACAACTGATGCAGCAAACAAAATTTAAACCGCTGCCTTCTTATGGAAGCTATTTTCAGTTGTATAGTTATACCGATATCACCGATGAAAGCGATGGAGACTTTGCCATCCGGCTTACCAAAGACTATAGGGTTGCTGCTATCCCAACTTCTGCATTTTATACCAATAGTAAGGATGACAAAGTGGTCCGCTTTTGCTTTGTAAAGAAGGAAGCCACACTGGAGGCCGCAGTCGAGAGGTTAATAAAACTATAATGAAAAAGCATGAGCAAAATTTTAGCAATCGTTTTTCTTTTCTTTCACTGTAACGAATATGAAAGCATTGCGAAAAAAAACTTAACGGATACGGCCAGTTCACAACAAGAACAATCCATTCAGCCAGCAATAACAAATACCCGAGCTCTCTTTATCATCAACCAATCTGATAAAGCGATCCAATTGGTTTCCCGAAAAATCCATCTTGCAAAAGGAAAACAATTTTCGCTAAACATCCCCGAAGGTTTTGAAATAAGCATTGCTGCAGAAGGACTAAACAGGTTGCGTTTCATGGCTAAAAGTCCGGATGGTAGACTTTTTGCAACCGACATGCACGATAAGAGCGATAACAAAAAAGGGAAACTCCTGGTATTTGATCACTGGAATGACAGCACCAAAAAATTTGACAGCGTCACAACTTATCTTGATAGATTACACAACCCGAACCAGGTTGCATTTTACAATAATTACCTTTATGTAGCTGAAACGGGTAAGCTAAGCCGCTATGCCTACAATAACGGTGAACTGGCCCCTTCAAATAAGCCTGAAATAATTGCCACATTTCCTGATTATGGTCTGAGTTATAAGTATGGCGGCTGGCACTTAACCAGAAGCATTGCATTTAATAACAATAAGCTCTACATAAGTGTGGGCAGCAGTTGCAATGCCTGTATCGAGACAGAAGAAATACGTGCATCCATAATAGAAATGAATCCGGATGGTAGTGATAAAAAAATATATGCACGTGGATTGCGAAATTCAGTAGGCATCAAATGGGTGAGCAACCGCTTATGGGCAACTACGATGGGAAGGGACTTAAACGGTCCGGATAAACCGGAGGATTTATTGTTATCTGTTGAAAAAGATGGGTATTACGGCTGGCCATTTTATTATCAATACCGAAGTAAGGTGTACGATGATAACCAATTTAAAGATTCAACAAGGGCTTCGTGGGTGACTAAGCCACCAGTTGCATTTGCAGGCTTTAAGGCACATAGTGCCCCGCTTGGATTTGAGTTCATGAATCAATTCGAAGATGATGACCTGGAAAACAGCTTTTTAGTTTGTCTGCATGGCAGCACCAGCGTCTGGCGGCAACGTGGTAATGCTATTGTAAAAGTAATTGGGGGAAACCAATACATAGATGTTGTAAACGGTTTCTTAACTGGCAAAACAGATAAGGATCGCCATGGCCGACCCTGTGATATTTTAATGCACGACTCAACTTCTTTCTTTTTTACAGATGATTTCAATGGCATTTTATATTATTTATGGAAGCCATCAAGTCATAACTGATACTGATAAAGGTCATAAATAGCCACTGTTTTTAAAATTATATTTGATGTATAAAAATCATCAAGATGAAAACCATTATCGTTCCGGTTGATTTCTCCGCAACATCTACCAATGCTGCTGAATTTGCAGGTAACCTCGCAGCTTTTTATGGAGCCGAAATCTGGCTGTACCATGCCTATCAAATACCCATTGCCTTAAGCGAATTTGCCTACCCGGTTGTAGATATTGTAGAAATGCAAAATGCAGCCGATCATGAATTAGAACTGCTGCGGGATGAAACACAGGAAAAACTGAGACGGAAAATAACCATCCATATGAAAGCAGAAATGAACTTGCTGCAATTGGGGCTTACTAATTTATGTGATGAATTGAAACCCGATATGGTGGTAATTGGACTAACCGGTAAAAATGCATTGACCCGATTGATAGTAGGCAGCAATACTATCAAAACCATTTTTGAGTTAACCTACCCGATACTCGTAGTACCGCCAAAGGCTGAATTTGTGCCGGTAAGAAAAATTGGCTTTGCCTGCGATTACCAACAGGTAGAAAAAACAACACCAGTGGCCTTACTCAAAAAAATTGTTACCGATTTTCATGCAGAATTACATGTATTAAATGTAGATAAAAGCAATACAGCAGACGCAGCCAAAGCAAAGGAAAGTTACCTGATCAATGATTTACTTCGGGATACGAAAGCAGAATTCCATAGCATAGAAGCAGGAGAAGTAACCGATGGGGTCAACTGGTTTGTTAACCGGTCAAAACTAGATTGGTTGGTCGTTATCCCTAAAAAGCACAATCTGGTGGAAAAAATTTTTAGGCGAAGTCAAACCAAAGAATTGGTGTACCATACCCACATACCCATTTTATGTATTCATGAATAAACTTGTTATTTCACCTATAGTAAATACCATTCGCATTTTTATATGCAAGCATTTGAAGGGTGACAAGAAACCACAAATAAAAACCAAATGCATTAAGCTGTTGGATCTTTTATTCATGAGCTTTTTTAGTGGATGATTTACAACGAATTCAAATGGCATCATAAGTTTGAAGTGCAATCTCAAGCACTATTCCTGATACAAAATCACTGCGCTAAATTTATCCAACTTTAGTCGGCCGGTTGATGTGATTTCATCATTTGAAGTATTGACCGCAGTGCGCCAGCTACCCGCAGGCGAGGCAAATGTCTGCACCCTGTTGGTTCCATTAAAAGCCACCATAATTTTCTTCCAGTTGTCTTTCATCGCAGTGCCGTTTATGGTGTACATGATAGTGCCAGCGGCAGTCGTTTGATCGAATCGTATATATTTAAGAATCTGATCATTGGTAACCATTCTGAATGCAGGATGGGCCTTACGAATGGCAATCAGTTGCTGGACATATTTGTTGAAAACAAGATTTTCACTTTTCAAACTCCAGTCAATTTTATTGATACTATCCCCTGAATTGTATGAATTCTCTACACCCTTTTTACTACGCAAAAATTCTGTGCCAGCGTGTAAAAAAGGGATGCCCTGCGAGGTAAGTACAATGGTCAACGCCAGTTGCTGCATCTTTTCTATTTCCTCTTTGGAGGCGTCCTTGCAACTCAACCTAAGTTTGTCAATCAGGATATTATTGTCATGACATTCGCAATAAGTAATCACATTCCATGGGGCAGCGGAATAAGCTTTTTTTGAATAGTTTACTTTTGTAAAATCTACCTGCCGATGATTAGAAGCCGCAACGACTCCGAATTTTACCGACTCTTCCATACCAGATTTTCCACTGGTAAAGCCACGGTCATTAATGTCGAAAACACTACCTTTTATTCCATCTCTTACATCATCACTGAACACTGCAATCCGGTCTAATTTTGCAGCATTTTTTTTAATTGCCCTCAACGATTCCGGTAATGGCGAATCGCCCGCCGTCCAACCTTCGCCATACAATAAAATATCCGGCTTTACGCTATGCAGTGCGGCGGCAATCCGGTTCATTGTTTTAATGTCATGTACACCCATCAAGTCAAAGCGAAAGCCATCAATGTGATACTCCTTTACCCAATACAATAAACTTTCCAGCATAAACTTGCGCATCATCGGCATTTCACTAGCAGTTTCGTTGCCGCAGGCAGTGGCATCTGAAAGAGAGCCATCTTTTTTATGACGGAAATAATAGCCAGGTACCAATTGATTGAAAGAGGAAGAATTGGCATCCGCCACATGATTATAAACCACATCCATCACTACCCTCATTCCATTTTTATGAAAGGCTTTAATCATTTTCTTTAGCTCCTTAATCCGTGTAGTTCCATCAAAAGGATTGGTACTGTAACTTCCTTCGGGTACGTTGTAATTCAATGGATCGTATCCCCAATTGTACTGTTCGTTATCATCTCTGCTTTCATCCACAGAATTGTAATCAAAAAAAGGTAGCAGGTGAATATGCGTAACCCCCAGTTCCTTCAAATGATCGATTCCGGTAGCAAGACCTTCGCTGCTTTTTGTTCCTTCTTCAGCCAGCCCTAAAAATTTACCTTTATTTTTTATGCCAGAATTTTCAGCAATGCTGGCATCTCTTATATGTAGTTCATAAATAATGGCGTCTGTTTTGTTATTGGCAGCAGAAAAGACTGGACTTTTATCTGCCTGCCAACCGGCAGGATTGGTTTCGTTTAAATTAACCACCATGGCCCGCTTACCATTTATGCCTGTTGCCTTCGTATAGGGATCAGCTACCTCATTGCTCCATTTCCCATTTATTCTAACCCTGAAAGTATAAAATTTTCCTTTGTGATTACCTGGCATTTTTATCTGCCATATTCCCTTTTCGCCTTTATCCAGCTTAACTTTTTTAATCGCCTCCCCACCAGCACCTTCCTTGTAAAAAAGTAATTCAGCAGCTTCAGCAGGTGGACTCCATATTCTAAATACGGATTGAACTTTGGAATAGGTTAATCCCAAATCCCGCCCATTATATGCAGGGTATTTACTATAATCTTGTTGAGCAAATGTGGCGTGCATTGTTAAAAAAGCAAGAGCGATAAGTGTTAATATTTTCATACCATTATAGAAATTAATAAACAATCAAAAATCAAAAGTAATGAATCAATAACAGATGTCAGCTAAATCGCAGTTAAGCAGCATTTGTGAAACGACTTAATTTAAATTGACAAAAACAGTTAGCGATCTTCGTTAACGATTGTGCCAGTGTGTGGAAGTTTATTATAAAACTGTCAAACTCCTTTGCGCTTTCTAAAAATACTATTTGAAAATAGGTTGCCCAGCGATCAGTTTTTTAATAGCCAACAAACAGTTCTCAAAAACTGACCCAGGCAAACGTTCCATTTCCGCCTACCGAAGTTTTTATCAATCTATGTTCCAGTATCTCAAGTGGAAGTTAATCTATCACCAGTCATTTTTGCCAGCCGTCACTTTAAACATCATTCCAATTCCAAATTGTTTTACCATTATTGTTTTCAGGTAAATATTTTCCATCAACCTTCGACTGCTTGACAAATTTTGTAAGAAAATCAACCCGGCCATTTCTTTCAACTCTATAAACAACACCTTCAACTTCATCAACTGCACCATGGCCTGATATTTCAATTTTTTTTAATGCCTTTTCAATTGACAAAGATTGGCCAATATGAATAAGATTTGGAACAACGAAGCCCAATGGCAAAACACGAAGCAAAAAGCTGTGGTAAGTGGTTCTTTCATTTTTAGTAATCAAATCAAAAACAACAAAAGGTTCATGACTTAAATTATAAATTGTTCCGTGAGCTTGTGCCAACCATTCACCACAAACTCTTTCATTTTCCTTTAACAGGTTTTCAAATCTTTCTTTGTTTAACAAAACCCATTTAGCAAAAATTTTATGTTGCTCATAAGGAGACGTTTCTGCCAAATAGCCACTTCTTCCAAGTGCTACTATTTGACCATTAACTTTTGCCACAGAACAGTTTGAGCCATCAAGTTTTTCCTGAACTATTATCAAATCGTTTTTATCCCTTGTTTGTTTGGTTGCTATTAAAGCCTGTCCTTCTTCAATATGATGGTCGCCAGTTCCTAAACGACTGTATGGTAAATGTGGGATTGAACCGTATGCTTTTTGACCAAGTGGTTTGATGTTATCAATCATTTTGCAAATTTAGTTTCATTTTAATCCTTCGCTTTTCATTGGTGAACAAAAGCGAGTTACTAACATTAAGTTTTGTAAAAGTATAATTTGATGTTGCAGCAATCTGTAATCCAGCCTATCCGGGCTTTATTGCAGGGATTAACAAACAATACTTAACCATACGTACTATTAATCTTTATCAAAATGAGCCAGCGGTTCCATGCTGATGGTATAAAAATGCCACACTTGCACAAAGTTCAAACGATGTTTGTGATTTTTGTAAATTATTTTACCCCTTATTTCTGTTCGAAAAAAATGTATCAGACAAAGAAGAATCTTTTTTTACCGCTCAAATACTTTGTAACCCCAGGGGGCCAATGCTATCTTTTTGTCAACAGATAGATTGGTAAAAATTCCGTTAAATACATCCACATAAATACCGTTTATCTTTTCATCTTCGATGGTAAATTGTATTTCCTGCCGGGTCACGTTTAAGAAAACCAATACTTCGCTTTCGTCCTTTTTGCGCAGGTAGGCAACCAGCGATTCGTTGGCTGTAGCATTCACCATGTGGGTTATCACGGCATCATCGCCGGTTCTCAATGCGGGATTCCGCTTCCGAAGCTTCAACATGCGCTGATAAAATTCGTGCAATTCGTATTTATCGTTCCATTCTATGACATCCTTTTCAAAAAACGCAAGCCTTTTTAAGTTGGGCTGTTCCTGTCCGCTATAAATTAATGGAATGCCGTTCCAGGTAAAACTATGCACGGCAAAGGCTTTGGCTGCATCGCCATATTTTTCATACTCCGTTCCGTTCCAGCTATTCTCATCATGGTTGCTGGTAAACCAAAGTTTGATGGCATCTTTATCGCCAATGGAATTGTAGTGGTATAAGATATTTTTCAGACTATCTGCCGACCAATGGTCTTTATAAAATGTGGCGGTCTTATGCATCCAGGTCCAGGTATAGATGGCATCAAAAGCCTGGTAATAATTTGCATGGTCAATGCCATCTGCTTCAGCCAGCCAAAACAAGGTTTTGGTTTTTTCCAGCTCTGTTCTTGCTTCCAGCCAAAACTCCAGTTCTACCCAAAAAGCAAGGTCACAACGAAAGCCATCTATATCACATTCTGTAACCCAATATTTCATAGCTTCAATCATCGCACTTCGAAGTGCTGGATTTTTAAAATCCAACTCAATGATGTCATCCATGCCACTGGCAATTTTAAAGTCATTTGTTTCTTGATCCATCTTATAATAATCCGGATGGGTAACCGTCCACACATGATCCCATCCTGTATGATTTGCCACCCAGTCGATGATGACTTTAAAGCCCATTTGATGCGCCCCATTTACAAAATTTTTAAAGTCGGCCAAGGTGCCAAACTCGGGATTGATAGTAGTATAATTGCTACAGGCATACGGACTACCCATTGTGCCTTTCTTATTTTTTTGAGCAATGGGTGTAATGGGCATCAGCCATAAAGTAGATACTCCCATGTCCTGAAGGCGGGGCAACTCCTGCAAGAAAGCATGAAAAGTTCCTGCTTTGGTGTACTGGCGGAGGTTAACTTCATAAACATCTGTATTATTTATCCACGCTGCTTTTTTAAAAGTATTGTTGCTCATTCTTTTCTTGGTTAATATGAATCTACGGAAACAGATCCTGATAAAATGCGTTATCCAACCGACAAACAGTCATTCAATCTTCTGTAAATAATGTATTCAAATGTAGGTTGTAAAAATTAAAATAAAGAACAGTAAATACGTTTGCAATAATCCTGCACGTTCTTGCTTTATTTTTTATTTTACAACAACAAAACGCTTCATTTATTGTTAACAGGTTTTTTTGCATCATAAATATGGGTGAACTACCAGTTAACACAGCAAATTTCCATACAAATAAAAATCATGGCTACGTCAATTAATATTTATTTTTTTGCTGTTGTAATTTCTTATTAGAAAATGATACTTATTATTGTACATTCAATTTTTAAATCAACTAAATCAACCAAAATGAAAAAGATCTTATTCCCTTCCCTATTATTGGCAGGCCTGTTATCAATCGGATTTAGCGTGACGGCGCAAACTGCCGATGAAGTGATTGACAAGTACATCACAGCCATTGGTGGTAAGGAAAAATGGAAGCAAATTAACTCTATGATGATAGAAGGCCAGATTGAAGTACAGGGAATCGAAATACCTTTTACCATGCAGGCAGTAAATAATAAAGGAACAAGGGTAGACGCAGAATTTCAAGGTAGCAAATTTATAGACATAACCACGCCTGCGAACGGTTGGTCGCAAAATCCTATGGGGGGCAAGACCACGCTGCAGCCATTGAGCGCCGATGAACTAAAAGATAAATTAGATAACCTTGATTTGCAGGGAGCCTTTATTGATTATAAGGATAAAGGTAGTACTGTAGAAGCGCTTGGTAAAGACGAGGAAGATGGCAATGAATATTTCAAAATAAAAATGACCACAAAAAATAATAAAGAAACTACTTATTTTTTTGATCTAAAAACCAACCTTATCTACAAGCAGGAAACCACTGCAAAGCAACAGGGCCAGGACATTAAAGTAACAGCAAAAAACTTAGATTACCAGATGACCGATTTTGGTGTTAAGATGCCGTTCAAAGTTGACCAGGGCGGTATGGTGATGGTTACTAAAAAACTTGTTACGAATCCTACGGTAGACGCAAAAATATTTACTGCAGAATAAGTAGTACTCTTTTTTTGAAATAACCTTACTCATTAACATTTTGACAGATGAGTAAGGTTATTTTTTTGCCTCCTTTAACTACCATTATATGCTTTCCAAAATAATTTTATGACAAAAAACATTTACTTCCTGCTGCTATTCGCACTAAATGCAGGCTATTTGCAGGCTCAGGTATCGCTCAACACCTCCTACTTCCAAACCCTTAGTGCGAGGGCCTTGGGGCCATCAACCATGAGTGGCCGCGTTACTTCTATTGAAGGAAAAAACGTAAATGACCAATTGACTTTGTATGTTGGAACCGCAGGCGGTGGAATATGGAAAACCCAGAATGGAGGAATCTCCTTCCAGCCCATTTTTGATAAATATTGTCAAAGCATCGGTGCATTAGCGGTGGAGCCCAACAATGATAAAGTGGTTTACGCCGGAACTGGTGAAAGCAATATGCGCAATACGGTATCCATAGGAGATGGTATCTATAAAACAACTGATGGTGGATCTAACTGGCAAAAAATTGGACTGGATAGCACCGAGCATATCAGTAAAATTTTGATTGATCCCAATGATTCAAAAACAGTTTTTGTGGCTGCTCCCGGCCCATTGTGGAGCAGCAGCCCACACAGGGGTTTGTATAAAACCAACGATGGCGGTAAAACCTGGAAAAAAATACTGTTTGTAAACAATGAAACCGGTTGTGCGGACATTGCCATCAACCCAACCAATCCAAAAATAATGCTGGCAAGTTTCTGGCAGGCAAACCGAAAACCCTATTCCTTTGTTTCTGGCGGACCGGGTAGTGGTTTATTCAAAAGTACCGATGGTGGCGAAACCTGGAATAAAATTACCCAGGGCTTGCCAACAGGGGATCTTGGACGCATCGTCGTAACGATTAATCCATCTAAATCTGCTGAAGTATTGGCAATAGTAGAAGCTAAAACGCCGGGCTTGTACCTCTCAAAAGATGAAGGCAGCAGTTGGGAAAAATTAGCGGCTACCGATAATATTACCGCAAGACCATTTTATTTTAGCACGCTGGTATTTGACCCAAAGGATCCAAAAAAAGTTTATCGGCCTGCTTATGATTTTCAATACTCAAAAGATGGCGGATATTCCTGGAGCAACACCATTATTGGTGGAGTTGCACCACATGCCGATCATCATGCACTCTGGATAAATCCTTCCAATACAGATATCATGTATCTTGGTACCGATGGTGGTGTTTATTTAAGTATGAATAAAGGTGTATCCTGGCAATTTCTAAATAATTTACCAGTCGGTCAGTTTTACCATGTATCCACAGACAATGAAAACATTTACAACGTTTACGGCGGTTTGCAGGATAATGGAAGCTGGATGGCGCCCAATTCTTCGCCAGGTGGCCTCACCAGTGCAGACTGGTTAGACATCAACGGCGGCGATGGGTTTTGGGTACAACCAAGTCCTCTTAATTCAAAAATTGTTTTTGCAGAATCGCAGGGTGGCAATGCCAACCGGATAAATTTAACCACCGGGCTTCCATCGTCTATCAAACCTCAGAAAACAGCGGGCGAGGAAGACCATCGTTTTCATTGGAATACGCCAATCGTAACCGGTAGCTCAGTCAAAAAATCTACTACCGGAAAACCGTTGTTTAATTTGTACATGGCAAATCAGTATCTATATAAATCAACCGATGAAGGCAGAAACTGGCAACGCATTTCGCCCGACCTGAGCACCAATGATAAAAGCAAAATAAAATCAGAAGAAAGTGGCGGCATCACCGGCGATAATACCAGTGCCGAAAACCATTGCACCATTTATACCATCACCCAACATTCAACCAATGAAAACATCATTTGGGCTGGTACCGATGACGGCAATCTTCAGGTAACCAACGACGGTGGTAAAACATGGACCAACAAAGCATCTAACGCCTGGAAGGCAGGTATTCCCAAACAAGCCTGGGTAAGCTGTATTGAGCTTTCGAAGCTGGATCCAAAAAGAATATATGTAACTTTTGACAACCATATGTACGGCGATCACGCTACTTATATTGCCATGAGCAATGACGGCGGCAATACATGGAAAAAATTCAGCTCACCCGAGTTTACGGGCTTTGCACATGTGATTAGGGAAGATATCAAAAACAGCCAGTTGCTTTTTGCGGGTACAGAAATGGGGCTGTTTATTTCAACTGATGGTGGTGCCAACTGGATGAGAAGTAAATACCAGAATATGCCCTGGTACAATAGTGTGAGAGATATTACCATTGAGCCAAAAACGGGCGATCTTGTAATTGCATCCCACGGACGGGGCATTTATATTATCGATGACCTTCAACCGTTGAGGAATTTGGTAAAATCCGACTTAAACAAGGATGTAATCCTGTACCCGATCAGTGACTTTGTGTATGATTATAGCCCGCAGCTTCCGTCTACTGGTGACAATATTAATGGCTATACTGCCGGTGGAAAAGTGCTGTTACCTTCGATCGATTATTACCTGAAAGAGCGGAATAGTGCTGGGGTAAAACTAGAAATTTATGATGCTGACAATAAAAAAATTAAAGACTTCAATGGCACCACACTTAAAGGCCTCAACAAAGTTTACTGGCCGTTTAATATCAACCCACCTAAGATTGCAAAAGGCGGTTTTGTAGCAGGATCAACTGTTTTCTTTGCCGGGGTGGTTGCACCAAGAGTGCCCGTTGGTAAATACAAAATTGTATTGTTGGTCGACGGCAAAAAATTTGAACAGTTTATCAATATCAAGCCAAATGATGCTAAAGGTTTTACTGCAAAAGGTATAGATAAGCAATACAGGCAAACCATGCGCCTCTACAACCTGCACGAAAAACTGGCGGTGTTGGTAGATACTCTTGATAAATCAATGGCTACATTAGCAAAAATTTCGTCCAAAGAGCCAGCTCAGGAATTCACGCTAAATGCACTAGACAGCATGCGACGGGAAATGCTGGAATTAAACCGGAAAACGGTTTTCTTTGATGAATTTAAATACAGGCGGCGCCTGAGTGATGTTTATGTGGAAGTGGCAACGGCATTGGAACCACTTTCGGCTACCAAGGAAGGAACTATTGATTTATTGGAAAACGAACTAGCCGATTTTAATAAACGGTTTTACGATATCATTAAGAAAAACAACATTGCCAAACCATAAGGGTAATCGTAAATATATTTAAATAATAAAGGCAACCCTGTGGTTGCCTTTATTATTTAATGAAACAGGCATTGCTTCAGGAATCTGCCCGGCAACGTTATTTTTTTAGATTTTGCACCTGTTGTTTCAATAACTTTATTTCCATATGTAATTCCTGAATGGATGCTACCAGCACAGGTATCAAACTTACCTCATCAATTGTTTGCATTAAACTATTCCGGTAAGTGTTTTTGCCAACTATAATAGTTACACTTTTTGCACCCACCATATCAAGAAATACATACCGGACATTTTCAGCCAAAAAGCCGTACTGTATTCCCTTTTTTAATTGAAACGCTTTATACTTTTGGGTATCAAATTCATACATTTTTGGTTGAAGCTGCAAAAGGCTTTTCAACGGAGTATCAATCGGATTGATATTCCGTTTGATTGGTTTATCAGAAATGGTTTGAGAAACTCCATTGGACATAACGACTAGAAAAATCGCTACGAAAGAGGCCGTTTTTATATATCTATATTTCGTGTTCAGTGATATAAGTTTTAGATTACCAATTAAACTAATCTGCCAGGATCGTTTATAGAGGTTCTAAAAAAGAATTTTCGTTTTAACAAATGTACTTTGGAGGGGGCGTATGTATCGCCAAAAAACTTTCACATCGTAGGCGCACATCCGTGGTGGAAATGTTTTAGAACGATTGGCGTATTTAAATAATAAATCATAATCATCAGGAGAAAAACTGAGATACGCTTTGTTTTCCGGATCGGTTTCGCTGCCGGCTTTCCCGCCGGTAGTATCTGCGATGCTATTGATTTTTAATTCCATTTTTGCTATAACATTAAAAAAATTGCTAAACAACGGCACTACAGTTTCGGCTCCGCTTATTGTAAAGATTAAAAGCAGCAAAGGAGCCGCCAGGTATTTTGTTTTGCTAAATTTCATCAATAATTTCAGACAATGGTTAAAGACTCAATTAAAGTAAATCCGGCAAAAAAAGATAAAAAATTTTGAATTTTTTATAGCAGTGCTTTTTTAACAGATTGAATTATTTATGAATTCATCAAAGAGCCTTTATAAAGTATCTGAAAATATAAAACAAAAAAAAACGAGAAATTTATTTCCCGTTTTAGAACTTTCAGTAAATGAATCAAATACTAATTTTTTAAAACTCTGCACTCTTTGGATAACGCGGAAAAGGAATTACATCCCTGATATTTCCCATACCGGTTACAAACTGCACCAGGCGCTCAAAGCCAAGTCCAAAGCCTGCATGCGGGCAAGCTCCAAATCTTCGGGTATCCAGGTACCAGTTCAATTCCTCAGCAGGGATATCCATTTCTTTCATGCGTTGCGTAAGTCTGTCAAGCCTTTCTTCTCTTTGAGATCCACCTACAATTTCTCCAATACCCGGCGCCAAAATATCCATTGCTGCCACAGTCTTGCCATCATCATTCATACGCATATAGAACGACTTGATGTCTTTTGGATAATCAGTTAAGATAACAGGTTTTTTAAAATGTTTTTCTACCAGGTAGCGTTCATGTTCACTTTGTAAATCCGCTCCCCAGCCTTCAATTAAATATTGAAATTTCTTTTTCTTATTGTGATTACTTTCCTTTAAAATTTCAATCGCTTCGGTATACGTTAACCGTTCAAAATCGTTGTCCACTACAAAAGCAAGTTTATCTAATAGTCCCATCTCACTTCTTTCGTTTTGCGGCTTCTGTTTTTCTTCCTCTTCCAGGCGCTGCGCTAAAAACTCAATGTCTTCCCTGTTATTCTCCACCGCATGTTTGATAACGTACTTGATGAATTCTTCAGCAAGGTTCATGTTGTCTTCCAAATCGTTGAAAGCAACTTCCGGCTCAATCATCCAAAACTCCGCAAGGTGCCGGGTAGTATTGCTATTCTCTGCCCGAAACGTTGGCCCGAAAGTATAAATATCACTGAAGGCCATCGCCGCCAGTTCGCCCTCCAGTTGTCCGCTAACCGTTAAGTTGGTACTGCGGCCAAAAAAATCTTCTTTGTAATTGATGGTGCCATCTTCATTTTTAGGCGCTGTGCCATCCAGTGGCAAACAGGTTACTTTAAACATTTCGCCCGCCCCTTCTGCATCACTTGCTGTAATAATGGGCGTATGCAGATAAATAAATCCTTTATCATTAAAAAATTTATGAATAGCAAATGCCAGCGAGTGACGCACCCGGAATACAGCGCCAAAAGTATTGGTCTTAAAACGCAGATGGGCGATCTCTCTTAAAAATTCAAGACTGTGTTTTTTAGGCTGCAGGGGGAATTTTTCTGCATCGCTATCACCCAGTATTTCTATTGCAGTTGCCTTCAATTCTACTTTTTGGCCCTTGCCTAAAGAAGGGATTACCTCACCAATAGCTTTAATGCAAGCTCCTGTGGTAAGGCGTTTCAGCGTTTGCTCATCAAATTCGCCGAGACTTGCTACTACCTGTAAATTATTATTGGTACTGCCATCATTCAACGCTATAAACTGGTTGTTGCGAAAGGTACGTACCCACCCCATCACGGTTGCCTGATAGTTGGCGTTATCGCTGGCCAACAATTCTTTAATCCTCACTCTTTTGTTAAACATAATCCTGATTTTTAGGATGGCAAAGATAATCAGCATTTGGAGAATCTCTAATGTCTGATTTTTCAACGTCTGATTAACTTGCAGAAGTTAAATCATTTATGGTTTTTAAATACGCACATCAACACAACAGCTATTTGATCCCGGTTGTTACCGATCGCAATACTGTGTTTATCTGCCATTTAACAATTATTTCGAAATAGCTTCTTCAGCGTTCAACATAACTTTTTATTTGTTTGTTTCAAGCCTTCAACCATGCAGATTGGCTAACTTGCAGTATGAAAATTGCATTCTTCTCTACCAAGTCATACGACCGTGAATTTTTTGATCATTACGTGACCACGCACGAAATCATTTACTTTGAAGCAAGGCTCGATAAGCAAACCGCAAGTCTGGCAGCGGGCTGCAATGCAGTTTGCGTATTTGTAAATGATAAACTTAGCAGGAATACCATCATTGAGCTAAAAAAAACAGGGATACAGTTGATTGCTTTAAGAAGCGCCGGTTTTAACAATGTAGACCTGGCAGCCGCTAAAGAAAATGGTATTCCCGTGGTAAGGGTGCCAGCTTATTCGCCCTATGCAGTAGCCGAACATGCAGTGGCGCTGATGTTAACGCTTAACCGTAAAACACACAAAGCGTATAACCGTGTAAGAGAAGGAAATTTTTCGTTGGAAAGACTGACCGGCTTTGATTTACATGATAAAACGGTAGGTGTAATTGGTACGGGAAAAATAGGGCAGATATTTTGCGATATAATGATGGGGTTTGGTTGCAATGTATTGGCCTTTGACATGATAGTACATCAACCAACTGCGGCAAAGGGTGTAACTTATTTACCGCTGGTTGATATATTTGAACAGGCAGATATCATTTCATTACATTGTCCTTTAAATGAGCAAACCAGGTATATCATCAATGAGCAAACCATCGGGATGATGAAAGAAGGAGTAATGTTGCTTAATACCAGCCGTGGAGCTTTGATCGATACTTCCGCAGCTATTGATGGTTTAAAGTCAGGTCGAATAGGTTACCTGGGTTTGGATGTTTATGAACAGGAAGAGAAATTGTTTTTCAACGACCTTTCTGAAAATATCATCCAGGACGATGAAATTTTGCGATTGCTGAGTTTTCCGAATGTGCTGATTACTTCTCATCAGGGTTTTTTTACGGAAGAAGCACTTACACAAATTGCTCAAATCACCCTCAAAAATATAGATGACTTCGAAGCAGGTAAGGTACTTGAAAATCAAGTAGTGTAAACGCTCCTTTATTTTAACAACAGGGGATAGCGGTATTGAAATTTTTAGAGAAAGATATGAAGCCCTTTTAAACCACCATCATCCCCTACGAAGAAAAATAATTCCTTTGAAGCACAGTTTGGTCAGTCATTTAAGAAACATTTATTACTCAAATGGTTTGAACCCATTCGGACATTGGCATCTTCTGAATTGACTGATTTTATTGGGGCAGGGTTAAAGATTTACAAATTATAAAAATGTGATGCTGGTGGTTTAATCAAAAGTAATTACACAATTTGGAGGAATGTTTGCTATGATAAAAATACAGGCAAAATATTTAGGTTTTTATCACCTGTTTAGGTTACCAAAAAGGCATCTTTGTTGTAATCCTTAGACCATATCCACATTTAGATTTGGATACACGTTTGCAGACTGCCGCAGTAGTGTCAATACCTAAAACAAAAAAATATTTATTTTTTATTAAAAACGGCGTAATATTGCCTAGGAATATTGCTGATAAGGTCTTTCCATTCATTCACTGCGTCAGACAGTCCCATTCCGTTAATCTAAATTCTCAATTACATTTTCAGATTTTAAGACTAGATTTTTTGAAAAAAATCATTTTCACTTTTTTATGTATGACATTTTACAACTGAACGACATGCTCGTTCCTGAGTTGCAGGATATTGCAGAACAGCTTGCTATACCAAACTTTAAAAAATTCGATAAGCAGGACCTGATCTACAAAATTCTGGACTCTCAATCCATTACAACCATGAACCCAGAAGCCAAGAGCGGAGAACAAGAAAAACCCAAACGCAAACGTACAGTAAAAGCCAATTTGGCGGTTGCCGCAGAAGAGCAGGCGCCTGCGGTTGAAGCACCAAAGGTGGCAGAGCCAAGAGCAGAACATAAACCGATCAAGAAAACGGAACATCCTGCGGATAGAAAGCGGGTAGTAGCCAAACGACCCGAACCGGAAGAAGAAGAAGAGGATGAAGAGGAATTGCAACCCATTACAAACGAACAAAGTACTGTACCAGCCGCAATAGCATCGCTTTTACAGGAAGAGGATATACAACAACAGCAACCAGAATTACAACAAAACGAAAGCAATCCGCAAAATCAATATCCGGGTAAGCAGTACCAGCAGCGCCGGGATACACAAATGTTTAATATTGAATTTGACGGTATAATATTAGGCGAAGGTGTACTGGAAATGATGCCCGACGGATATGGCTTTTTAAGAAGCAGCGATTACAATTATTTGTCGTCCCCCGATGATATTTATGTATCACCTTCCCAGATAAAATTATTTGGATTAAAAACAGGTGATACTGTTTACGGATCTGTTCGTCCGCCAAAAGAAGGTGAAAAATATTTTGCTTTGTTAAAAGTAGAAACCATCAATGGTAAAAGCCCGGATGAAGTGAGAGACAGGGTTCCGTTTGATTATCTTACGCCATTGTTTCCTTTTGAAAAATTAAATCTTACTACTTCTTCCAGCAATTATAGCACACGAATAATGGATTTGTTTACGCCAATTGGTAAAGGGCAGCGTGGATTAATTGTTGCCCAGCCAAAAACTGGTAAAACCATGTTGCTAAAAGAATTGGCGAATGCCATAGCAGAAAATCACCCGGAATGTTACCTGATGATTGTGCTGGTAGATGAAAGACCGGAAGAAGTTACTGATATGGAACGTAGCGTTAAAGCAGAAGTAATTGCGTCAACTTTTGATGAACCCGCGGAAAAGCACGTAAAAGTTTCTACCATTGCTTTACAAAAAGCAAAACGTTTGGTAGAATGTGGTCATGATGTAGTTATTCTGTTGGATAGCATTACCCGTTTGGCAAGAGCACATAACACTGTAGCACCATCAAGTGGTAAAGTATTGAGTGGTGGTGTGGAAGCAAATGCAATGCAAAAACCAAAACAATTTTTCGGAGCAGCCCGCAAAATAGAATTTGGTGGTTCGTTGACCATTATTGCGACTGCACTGGTGGATACTGGTAGTAAAATGGATGAGGTGATTTTTGAAGAGTTTAAAGGTACCGGTAACATGGAACTTCAACTTGACAGAAGATTGTCTAACCGTAGAATTTACCCTGCTATCGACATCGTATCTTCTTCTACCCGTAGAGATGATTTGTTACTAGACAAAGAAACCTTCCAGCGTATGTGGGTATTGCGCAAGCACATGGCCGACATGAATCCTGAAGAAGCCTTGAATACTTTATTGAAGAACATGAAGGGAACGAAAGACAATGCAGAGTTTTTAACTTCAATGAACGGTTAACCCCAATTAATGTTATAAAATATAATTTTAAAAGCTGCTGGATATTTCAGCAGCTTTTTCTTTTTGTAACTTAGGCGGAGCCCGTTGACTAATAATAAACGAACCGATTGCTGATCGTTTAGAAAATAGTATCTAACTTATTTAACAAGTAGATGATCACGAAATGCAACACTCGCTTTGATCTTTTCATGGATTCCTTGCATTTAAAAAAGGAGCATATATGGCAGTACAAAAAATCACCATCGGGCAATTTTTAGAACTGGCGAAAACGCAGCCCATTCTGGATGTTCGCAGTCCAGCAGAATATTTGCATGCGCATATACCGGGTGCGCATAATCTTCCGTTATTTACAGATGACGAAAGAAAAGTGGTGGGCACTGCCTACAAACAGGAAAGCAGGAAAACTGCCATCAAAACCGGACTGGATTATTTTGGTGTGAAGATGAGAAAGATGGTAGAGGAAGTAGAAACAATTATTACATCCATTACAAAAGAAGAAGACCACAAAATAAACAATAAACCTATACCAGACTCAGGAGCTGGCCTGCTTGTTCATTGCTGGCGTGGCGGCATGCGTAGCGCAGGGGTGGCATGGTTATTAGACCTCTATGGTTTTGAAGTGTACACACTGGTTGGCGGCTATAAAGCCTACCGGCAATGGGCAAGATTACAATTTGAAAACCCTTACAACTTTAATATTCTTGGAGGTTATACAGGCTCTGGAAAAACACTGGTGTTGCATGAATTGAAACGCATGGGTATGGCCGTTATAGACCTGGAAGCATTGGCCAATCACAAAGGTTCAGCGTTTGGTGCATTGGGCGAAAAGCCACAACCAACGCAGGAAATGTTTGAAAATTTATTGGCAGGTGAGTTATTTGCGCTCAAGCCTCAACCGAATGCTGAACTTGACGAAACATCTTTAAAAGAAATTATTTACCTGGAAGATGAGAGCCAGCGTATCGGGTCAATTAATATCCCAACTCCATTGTGGAATACGATGCGGAAATGCAGGGTAAGCTTTATCGACATTCCATTTGAAGAGCGACTTGATTACCTTACAGAAGAGTACGGAAAATTTGAAAAAGAAAAACTGGTAAATGCCGTCATTCGCATACAAAAAAGATTGGGTGGCCTTGAAACTAAAACGGCGATTTATCATCTATTGGAAAATAATCATAAGGAGTGTTTTAGGGTTTTATTAAAATATTATGATAAATGGTATGGAAAAGCCTTGCTAAACAGGGAAAACCTTCCAGACCTACTCAATAAAATTGCCAGTCCGGGCGTTCATGTAAACACGATCACCAACCTATTGATGAATGAAAAGGCAACTGTTTAATATTATCCCGTACCTGTTGTGTTTAATGCCTGTTTGTATTTCTGCACAATCAAACAAAACAACGGAACAAGACATTACCGGACTTTGGAAGGGTTCTTTATACAATGACTCCACTAAAAAATTTCTGCCATTTGAAATTGCCATAAGCGAAGAAAAAGGAAAACTTACAGGTTACTCGTATACTTTATTTGAAGATTCCGGAAGAAAAGAAATTGGTTTAAAAAGCATAAAAATAAAGAAGAAAAATGGCGAGGTAATTATTGAGGATGTTGAAATGATCTCCAATAATTTTAGTGTAGCACCCCCAAAAAAAGTAAAGGTTCAAAGTATTTTAATATTGTACGTAAGTGATACTGCCATGGAAATGAGGGGAAGGTGGAGTACCAACAGAACCTGGGAATATAGCCAGCTTACCGGCAGTTTGCAAGTAAAGCGTTCAATTGATTTTAAGGGAGTGTCATTGTATGAAAAATTACAGGAGCTAAAACTGGAAAAAAGTCTTTCGTTTGTAAAAGAGGACCTTAAATTACAGACTGAAGTTGCAAACACAGAAAAGCCTTTTGGAAAAAACAAGATGATAACTGAAGCGCCATCCGTACCTGCGGATGTGGACAAGCCCAAGGGATTGATGGACCCGGCGGAGAAAAACAAAGAGGTTGCAATTGAAAGTAAACCGGCTAAAACAGAACAAAAAATCATTGATGCCCCCATTGCAAAAAAAGAAGTAGAAACGGCAAAGGAAAAAGAATCAATACAAAAGCCGGAACCTTTGGCTAAACTTGAGCAGCCAAAGCCGGATATCAAACCAAAAAGTCAACCCATTGTAGCAAATACTTCGCTTGAAAAAGGGCCCTCAATTGCCTCATCTAAAACGGATGATAAACTCAGCAATGCCTTTATTGCAAAAGATTCCGTCTTAAACAACGGAAAAAAAACGGAAAACCATATAGCAACAACTACAGTTGCTGAAAAACCAACTGCAATTAAAACAAAGCCAGCAGATAAAAAAACAATGAAGCTGCTAGCAAAAGATTCTCTTGCAAATAAAATAAACCCTGCTGAAGACCTTGCCGTAAAACCGGTAACTAAACCGATCACTATCGCTCAGCCAGTTGAAAAAAAGAAAGATATTGTTGTTGCACCAACTGTCAAAAAAGAGCATGCGGTGCCAGTGGTTGAGCAACCAAAAATAGCTAATCCAACACCGGTTGCAAAGAATACCGCACCTGTTACTACGGTCAAAGCGCCGGTGCAAAAGGAAAACAACTTAATTATAGATATTGCTAAGAACCCGGCTATAAATGAAAAAGCAACAGCTTCAATTACACCTCCTGCTATTAAAGTAACAGCACCAACAAATCCAGTAACAAAAACAGCAATTGTTATAGCTCCGGAGCAGAAAATAGCAGTGCCTCTTATGATCACCGCACCAGTTGCAAAGGCAGCCGTTGATGTAGCTGAGAGGAAGATGAAAAACCAACAGTCGGTATTTTTTGAATCGGATAGTCTTGTATTAACTTTATATGATAATGGTGAGGTAGATGGAGATACAGTGAGTGTTTTAATGAATGGACAAATTATATTTGCAAAACAAGGACTAACCGAAAAGGCAAATAGCAAAACCATTTACATTGATAAATCTATTACAGATTCAATTGCTATGGTGATGTATGCAGAAAGCCTTGGTAGTATTCCGCCAAATACAGGTCTGCTTATAATAATGGATGGTGAAAAAAGGTATGAAGTAAGATTTAGTGCAGATTTGCAAACAAATGCCGCAATATTATTGAGGCGAAAACCAAAAGAAAAATAGGTATGGAATCATCAGAATCAGCAGCAATCAAACTTACTCAATATTCTCATGGAGCAGGGTGCGGATGTAAAATAGCCCCAAAAATACTGGATGAAATTTTGACCAGTAATTTTGCAATGCCGGACAATGACAAACTCATCGTAGGTAATCATAGTAAGGATGATGCGGCAGTATACGATTTGGGCAACGGGTCTGCGTTGATATCCACTACCGACTTTTTTATGCCCATCGTAGATGATCCGTACGAGTTTGGAAGGATTGCATCAGCAAATGCTATCAGCGATGTATATGCAATGGGAGGCAAACCCATTTTGGCAATCGCCATCTTAGGCTGGCCGATCAACGTTTTACCACCAGCCATTGCAAAAAAAGTCATTGAAGGCAGCAGAAGTATTTGTATTGAAGCTGGAATTCCATTGGCCGGGGGACATAGCATTGATTCGCCGGAACCCATTTTTGGACTGGCCGTAAACGGACTTGTACCCCTAGAAAATATTAAACAAAACAACCTTGCAGTAGAAGGCGATATCTTGTTTCTTACCAAACCATTGGGCGTAGGTATTTTAACAACCGCAGAAAAAAAGGGAATATTACTGGAAGCACATAAAGGGCTGGCAGCAAAGCAAATGATGCAGTTGAATAAAATTGGTGAAGTACTGGGCAAAGTAAAGGAAGTAAGTGCCATGACAGATGTAACCGGCTTTGGGCTACTGGGCCACCTGGTAGAAATGGCAGAAGGGAGCGGATTGAGTGCAGTGATTGATTTTGAAAATGTTCCCCTGATATTGCAGGATATCAAAAGCTATGTAGATCAAAAATCAGTACCAGGCGGCACCAATAGAAACTGGGATAGCTATGGACACAAAATTGGTCCCATATCTGAATATCAGAAAGCAATTCTTGCGGATCCACAAACCAGTGGCGGCTTACTAATTGCTGTAAACCCATCTGCTATTGAACAGGTTAAAAATATTTTATCGCAAAATGGACTGGAATTATTTACAAATCCGGTTGGTTATCTAACTGCACAACGAGATAAAATGGTAACAATCAAATCCTAACGAACAGATGCGTATAATTTTGGTTTCAAGAAATCCACTATCGAAATTTCGTTTAGATGAGACCTGTTTTTCAAACACTGATTGAGCAATTTCAACTTAAAAATCAGTCGATGCTTAATGTTATAACTAACAATCAAAACAGTAAGCAACAAACTAAATATACACTGATACATTTGACTGTATTGAAGCAATTGTAGCTCCTTACAAATTTGACAACGCATCGATCTTGGCAGAAAGTTTCCGATCCTTTTCGGTAATGATATCACCTGCGTCATGCGTATTCAACCATATTTCCACTTCGTTGTACACATTTGTCCATAAAGGATGGTGATCCATTTTTTCTGCAGCCAATGCTACTCTTGTCATAAAGCCAAAGGCTTCTGAAAAATTTTTAAACTCAAATTTCTTATAGAGTTTATTGTTTTTTTCTTCCCACATAAATATAAATTAATAGTGATTGAAATGATAATGGCTCAAAATTGCAGCCATTCAAAATAGCCTGTTGCCTTATCGTTATTAAACGGAATGATTTATCAGTTTTTTAAAAAACGAGATTATATTTCTAAAAAATGAGATGTTGTCTGTTCTTTATTTTTTCGTTGGTCATTTCATTTACAAGCTGCACCCCTGGTAAAGATTTAATCGAATACACCAACGCTTTTAATTCATCTGTTGACACATATTCACCCTTAATCAACCAAACAAAATCGAGGTGTTTAAATTCGGGTAGAAGATATTCGCCGTCAAACTGGTTGTTGTATAGGTAATGAATGAGTGATGTGGAAGGTACCGCATATTCGTATATAGAAAAAAAATACTTTCGCTCTTTTTTGGTTAGTTGTATTTCATAATCGTTGTTGATTCTGAAGTCGAAGCCAAGTATTTGATTCAATTGCCAGCTAAACTGGTAATCCTTCACCGGAGCAACAATGCCCAGCAATAAGGCATCTTCAAAAAATTCCCGGGCGATCGATTCATTGTCTATTTTAAGTTTCATACCCCTGTCCCCTAAAGGGGAATTTGATTAACAAAATTCTTGAACTCTCATGAAAAATAATATGATCTTCTATTAATTCCCCTTTAGGGGATAGGGGCTAGAATACAATGTCAAACACCAGCTCCTCGGCACCCCGCATCACTTTTACTTTGGTAGCATCTCCTTTGTTAAACTTATTCAGCGTTTGCATGTAATTCTGCATATCAGTGATTTCATAATCCCCTAACTTAGTCAGGATGTCACCTGTTTTGATACCCACTTTTTGGGCTACTCTTCCATCGCTTACCCCATCCGCTCTAACGCCTTTTCCACTGTAGGTATAATCGGGCATAATGCCAAGTGATACCCTAAAACTGCTTTTCGAACTTGTTGGTAGCTCCCGTGTTTTTGCAAAATCGAGTTTGCCCATTTTATTTGTTTTTTCAATCAGCGAGTAAATTAGTTTTACTACATGCAGCTCACCCACAAAATTTACCTTATCTGCATCGTCCGATGGTTTGTGATAGTCTGCATGTGTACCTGTAAAGAAAAACAAAACAGGTATATCTTTCCTATAAAACGAAGTATGATCGCTTGGACCGGTGCCGCTGCTATCAAAGCTTATCTTAAAATACTTGTCAGGCTTAGCAAGCAGTTCACCCCACTGTGGAGAAGTGCCATAACCACCAATGCTCAATCCACGGGTGCTGTCCTTCAACCTTCCAATCATATCCATATTAATCATGTAATTTACCTTTGTAAGGTCAATTGTTGCATGCTCGGTAAAATATTTTGAACCGTATAATCCCAGCTCTTCACCAGAAAAAGCAATCAAAAGGTAATTACTATTTTTATAGTTACCTGCCTTCAACATTTTACTAAGTTCTATCAGCGCCCCGGTGCCGCTTGCATTATCATCTGCACCATTGTGTATTTGGGGTGTTGAACCGGTGTACAAAGAGTTTTTATCTTCGCCAAATCCCAGATGGTCATAGTGAGCACCCAGTATAATTGTAGTGGCGGCATTATGGTCAATATATCCAATTACGTTATGACCGAATCTTATTTTATCGCCTATTACAATTTTCAATTTGATATCGAGCGTTGCTGTTTCATCATTCAGGTATTTTTCTTTCGCTGCTTTTGAAATGTATAATACGGGAATTGATAGTATATCTGATTTTGATGCTGGCTCAAACTTTAGTTGATCCTTTTCGCTACCGGTATTAAAAACGATAAAAGCATTGGCACCCTTTTTTGCCGATTCGATGGCTTTGGTTTTTATTTCAGCCAGTAAATCAAAATGAGGATTATTTTTATTGACGTCGGTTAATTCCTTAATGTCGTAAAACCAGGGGTTCGAATTTTCGTGTAATGCTATAGAGGCCGTTGCTTCCAGCGACAGATCGGGACTAAAAGAAAAAGGAAAATAATCATCATTTAATTTCAAGTCGTGGCCATTAATAATCAGGTGAGATAACGGGCTTATCTCCTTGCCATCATTTATCTGAAATTGTTGTAGGTAAGATTTACCATCTCCCTTTGCCAATAATCCGGCTTCTTCAAATTGACGGCTAATGTACTCATATGCTAACTGCTCACCTTTGGTACCCGTTCTTCTTCCTTCCAATTTATCATCCGCCAAATAGCTGATATGGTTCTCTAATCCGGCCAATACCGCTTTATCAGCCTTCTTCAATTTTTGGGCATCTGCAAATTGAAAACTAAACAACAACAACCAAAAAGTGTATTTCATATAATTATGTTTATAAAAGTTGTAAAGGTAATTCAGACAAATGCAAAAAATTAAACTAACGGTAATATTTGTTTTAACTGTATGCTTACAAAATATTGAGGTGCGAAAAATAAAATTCTGAAAAAACCATACCAGTTATTCAAGCCGGCGTAATTGAAAAAACCAATACTTGTTTCGCCACCGCAAATCAGCCAGGGTTAGCTTCATCAATTATTATTTGTTCAATAAAGCCGTGTGGATGAAAACATGGTTTATCAAATTGATAACAAAATAAAGATATAAACCGCTTAACGCCATGTGAATGGATTTCAAATTTGATAGATACTCGATTTCAGACACACCCTATTGCTTCTCTATGTTTCTAATTTCGTAATCATAAATCATTGATAGGAGTTATTTTTGCCAACCTTCAGCGGAGTTAACGAATTTCCGAAGAGGCTTACTTTATTTTATTTTGACAAAACACATAAACATAGCTTTAGTAGGTAACCCCAACAGTGGTAAAAGTTCGTTATTCAATATTTTAACCGGGCTAAACCAGCAGGTTGGAAATTTTCCGGGTGTGACTGTTGACAAAAAGACGGGGAATTGCAGGATTGGTGAAAAACTAACGGCTACTATCATTGATTTGCCAGGCACTTATAGCTTGTATCCAAAAAGGGCAGATGAATGGGTAGCTTACAAAGTATTGCTACAGCAAGATGACGACATAAAGCCCGATATGGTATTGTTGGTGGCAGATGCCAGTAATCTAAAAAGAAATTTATTGTTTTGTTCGCAAATCATCGATCTTAAAATACCGGTAGTAGTTGCCTTATCAATGATTGATCTTGCTAAACAAAAAGGTACTGATATTGATATTAATGGTCTGGAAAGAGAGTTGGGCGTGCCGGTAGTTACGATTAATCCAAGAAAAAGCAAAGGCGTACCTCAGCTTAAAAAGATAATTGAGCAAACTTTTATAGCCAATTTTACCGCCCCACGGGAATTTATTCATAGTCAGGACCTGGCAGAAAAGCCAGTTGAGCAAATTAAACAACTATTTCCCCATATCAGCGATTACACAGCATTGCATTATCTCATCAACCATGAGAATTTTAAACTAACTCCTTCCTTGCAAGAAGATATTGAAGCGATAGAAGTAGCGAATAGTTTTAACCCAACTAAAACGCAGGCAGAAGAAATTATGTTGCGGTATGGAAGAATTAAGCAGATCATGCACTCAACGGTGGTAGAAACAGACCCCTTGCATCAATCACTCTTCACCGAAAAATTGGACAATATTCTATTGGATAGAAAATGGGGATACCTGATTTTACTGGCGGTATTATTTTTACTCTTTCAAAGTGTTTTTTTGATAGCCCAGTACCCAATGGATGCGATTGAATGGAGCTTTGGTGTATTAAGTGGATGGCTCGGAGCTGTATTGCCAGAAGCCTGGTGGAGCGACCTTTTAATAAATGGAGTAGTAGCCGGCCTGAGCGGTATACTAATATTTATACCCCAGATAATGATTCTATTTGGTTTAATTACTTTGCTGGAGGATACCGGGTACATGGCTAGAATAAGTTTTCTTACGGATAAACTTATGAGAAAGGTTGGCTTAAATGGTAAAAGCGTAATGCCAATGATCAGTGGACTGGCCTGTGCAGTGCCCGCCATTATGAGTGCCAGAAATATTGAAAACAGAAAAGAGCGCTTGCTAACTATTATGATTACGCCGCTAATGAGTTGTAGTGCAAGACTACCGGTTTATACCATTTTAATTGCTTTGGTTATTCCATCCAAATTATATTTTGGCTTTTTAAGCATACAAGGTCTGGTGATGATGGGACTCTATTTACTGGGAACTGTGATGGCAATGGTTGTATCCTTTGTAATGAGATGGTTTATTAATATTAAAGAGAAAAGCTTTTTTATATTGGAGTTACCGGTTTACCGAAGCCCCAGATGGAAAAATGCTTTGACCACCATGATTGAAAAGGCAAAAATATTCGTGTTTGAAGCGGGTAAAATAATAATGGTAATTAGTCTTTTACTATGGGTGTTAAGTACTTTTGGACCTGCTAAAAAGATGGCCGCGGTAACTTCAAAATATGAACAACTCATTAAAGATAATCCGACTCAACAAGATGAACTGAACAAGCACCGTAAAACTGAATTACTTCAAAATTCTTTCGCCGGCACTTTGGGTACTGCGATTGAGCCTGTTATCAGGCCGCTTGGCTACGACTGGAAAATTGGTATTGCATTGATTACATCATTTGCAGCAAGAGAAGTTTTTGTTGGCACAATGGCTACATTATATAGTGTGGGTGATGGCGATGCGGATAATAACAATACGCTTCGTCAAAAGATGTCTGCCGCTGTAAGAGCCGATGGCACTAAAGTGTATAACCTTGCAACAGGTATGTCGCTGATGGTTTTTTATGTGCTGGCCATGCAATGCATGAGTACACTGGCCATTGTAAAAAGAGAAACCCGAAGCTGGAAATGGCCCCTCATTCAATTGACCTACATGACTATTTTGGCTTACACCATGAGTTGGATTACCTATATCATTTTCAAATAAGCTACACCACTTCGTATAAACACGTGCAAGGTACCAGGTAGTATACCCATCTGTTGTATAGAATAATTACTATAGTGATGGTAATTACTCTACCACATAAAAAGGGCGTTATTGCTCTTGCTGAGTAACAAATATTAACGCAATTTTATGGTAGAAAATGACTGGCAAGATATCACCAGTCAAATTTAAAAATAAATTCAAATCCTAAAAGAAAACTAAAAACCAACATCCTGAGACTATGCCCTAAAAAGCGACGATGACTCAAAAAACCAATTGATCCAAAACCTAAAAGAAAACCAGAAAACCAACATCCTGAGGCTATGCTGTAAAAAGCGATGATGACTCAAAAAACCAGGAAACCAATATCCTAACCTATGCTGTAAAAAGCGATGATGGCAAAAGACCGAACACACTGAAACCAGGAAAGAATTAAAATTTTCTGGGAGGTAACTCCTCACAAAGTTCTAGTGATCCACACACAAGAAGCCAATTAAAGTTGGTAAAAAAGTTACTTCCACACGCTATGAAAAACCAGTAGCTGTGGGAGTTTTTTCGTTTTTGCACCTTTCCTTTTTTAAACCTTCATTTTGTTGGTGCTGTTAACAATTACGGACAGAATACAAATTTTCTATATCAATAACCTTTTTGGGTAGCCCGCAAGTTGTCGCTCATAGTTTTTGCAATTGATGAGGCTGGTGCTTGTGTAAAATTTAAGGCATTGCCCGTTATCATTGGCGACCCTACAGAAGTTAACATACTGTTTCAAAACCTGATTACCAACGCCATCAAATTTCGCAAAAAAGATATTCCCATAAAAGTGCTTGTGAAGGCGGAAAGAAGGGAGGAATTTACTATTAAAGACCTTGGTATTGGCATAGATAAGAAATACAGCGAAAGAATATTTGACATTTTTAGCGGCTCCACAACAAATTGGAGTATGCAGGACCTGCTTTTGGCTTATCGCATTGTAAAAAAAACAGACTTACACAAATGGCAAATTATGGTTTGAATCCGTTTCCGGCGAAGGCAGTACCTATTTTTTTCCATTGCCGGCAGGCGCTGAAGAAGCAACTGCCAGAGGAAAAAGCTGGCTGAAGCAAATGTGCCTGCACCCGCTAACAATAAGCTGGTGATTTTAGAGTTATTAATACATAAGCAATAACATAATTTAAAAACAACAAATATCAAACACTTGGTATTTAAACAACCAGTTTTGTGTAACACATATCGACAAGTTAAAAAAAGTTTAGACATATAAAATATCATGAAACGCCTGCACTTCTTTATTTTTCTATTGCTTCAGGCCAATTCATTTTTGTGTTTCTCACAAACATCCAATTTCAAATTCACCCATTTAACAACCTCGGAAGGGCTTTCACATAATTCTGCTCTTGCCATTGTAAAAGATTACAAGGGTTTTATGTGGTTTGCCACAAATGAAGGGCTTAATAAATATGACGGTTATAAGTTTACCGTTTATAAACATGATGCTGAAAAGCCAGGCAGCATAAGCAATAATTCGCTTTACAGTGTTTTTGAAGATGCAGTTAATAACCTATGGGTGTTAACTGCAGATGGACTTGACCGGTTTGATAGAATATCTGAAACATTCATCCACTATAACACTGCAGATAAAGGTGTTCCATTCAGCAGCATTTTTCAGGATAACAAAAAAAACATCTGGCTTGGATCAGCAGAGGGATTTTATTTGTTTGATCCAGAAAAAAAAACATTCAGATCATTTAAAAACAAAACAAATAATAAAAACAGTCTTAGTGATAATTATGTTTACAAAATTACGGGCGACAATTCCGGGGATTTATGGATTGGCACCCGGAAAGGACTTGATCGCTTTAATCCTGCAAGTGGAAATTTTATACACTATAATAACATTCCTGGCAATAATAAAAGCGTGGGTGCTGGCTATATAAAAACAGTTTTTAAAGATAGCAAAGGGAATATTTGGGTGGGAACACAGGGTAGTGGAATTTCTTTGTTCAATCGAAGCGATGGCTCTTTTACCAATTTTAAAAACGATCCGTTAAATTTAAATAGTATCAGCCACAATGATATTTTATCATTTACGGAAGATAACAAAGGTAATTTATGGATCGGTACCGAAAATGGAGGAGTGAGCTTATTCAACCAATCGAAAAACAATTTTGTCACCCATCAGTATAATGAAAATGATCCTTTTTCGATTACAAATAATTCAATTCATAGTTTATACAAAGATGATATCGGTAATATTTGGGTAGGCACCTGGTCTGGAGGTGTCAACTTTCTACCAATATTCGGAGATAAATTTACACACTACAAAAAAATTCCGAATAACAACAATAGTTTAAGTAACAACCTGGTGCTTTGTATTGGTAGCGATCAGGGTAAAAATATCTGGATAGGCACAGATGGCGGCGGGCTAAACCTTTTCAATCCTATTACAAATAAATTTACCGTTTACCGCCGTAGCATTAGCGATAAAAGGAGTATTTATAGTGACTATGTACTATCACTCACCGAATATTTACCCGGTTTTTTAGCTCTAGGATTTCATCGGGGTGGAATTGATTTATTTGATGTTCGCAGCCAGCAATTTACTCACTATGGGTTGGCAGATCAAAATGAATTGACGAAAAAATCGCTCAGCGTATACCTTGTTTTTACAGATAGCCGGAACACCCTGTATTTGGGAACACATGAGGTTAGAGGAATCAATGTTTTTGATTATAAAACAAAACAAGATAGTAAAGTCTTATTATTAGATTCTGCTGCAAAAATTTTTAACGGAGGCAATGTATTTGTAATGTATGAATCAAAAAATGGGTTGTTTTGGATGGGAGGAAATCATGGACTGGATTTATTTAACCGGGAAACAAAAACAATATTGGCTCATTATGAACATGACGAAAAAAATAGGCAAAGTATTAGTAACAATACCGTCAATAGCATAGTAGAAGATAAAGATGGCAATTTATGGCTGGGTACATCAGGCGGTTTAAATTTCTTTGACTATAAAAAAAAGTCTTTTACTGCATATACCGAAAAAGACGGACTGCCCAACAATACAATTGCTGGGCTTCTGCAAGATCATCGGGGTAATTTGTGGCTGAGTACAAGCAAAGGTCTCTCAAAATTTAACCCATCAACAAAAGCCATCAGGAATTACACCATTAGTGATGGGCTGCAAAGCAATACTTTTAAACCCAAAGCTGCTTACCAGGCACCCGATGGACAAATGTTTTTTGGAGGTGAGAATGGCTTTAACACATTTTACCCCGATAGCATTCGGGACAATAGTTTTGTACCACCAGTTTACATCACCAATTTTCAAGTGTTCAATAAAACAATGTCTATTGGCGATAACTCTCCGCTTAAGCAATCGGTTAACGAGGTAAAAGAAATTACGCTCACTTACCTGCAATCTGTTTTCACTTTCGAATTTGCGGCGCTCAACTTTACGCACCCCGAGCAAAATAGTTATGCCTATAAGTTAGAAGGTTTCGATGACGATTGGAGTTATGTGGGTAATAAAAGAACAGCTACTTATACCAACCTTAATCCTGGCACCTATTTGTTTAAAGTTAAAGCAAGTAACAATGATGGGGTTTGGAATGAGCAGGGTACATCGGTGAAAGTAATTGTTACACCTCCTTTTTGGCTCACCTGGTGGTTTATATTATTGATGTTTTTGTTGATTGCCGGCAGTATCGTTGGGTTTTATCTCTTTAGAATTTCTATCATACAAAATCAAAAGATATTGCTGGAACAAAAAGTGACAGCGCAAACCCTACAACTGGTGCATTTAAACAAAGAGGAACGCAGAGCCAGATTAGAAGCTGAGCATGCCCGTGCTGAATCGGATATTGCAAGGCAACAGACATTTCATGCCAACGAAGAATTGCAAATAAAAAACAAAGAGCTGGAGCAATTTGCTTACGTGGCCTCACACGATTTGCAGGAACCGCTAAGAACTACCACAGGATTTATTCAATTGCTACAAAAACAATACAAGGGAAAAATTGACGATAAAGCTGACTTATACCTTAATTATATTTCAGATGCATCCAACCGGATGAGGGTGTTGATTAAAGACTTGCTGGATTTTTCAAGAATCGGAACAAACGTTGAATTGCAACAGGTCGATTGCAACATTGTCCTCCAAAATATGCTGCAAGACATCAGCGTTGCAATTGAAGAGTCAAAAGCAGAGGTGGAGGTTAATGAGCTGCCTGTAATTACAGGTTACGAAACTGAAATTAAATTACTTTTTCAAAATCTGGTCATCAATGCCATCAAATTTCGCAGAAAGGAAGTAGCTCCGTTTATAAAAATAAATGGCTGGCAAAAGAGAGATTATTGGGAGTTTGCTGTAATCGACAATGGAATTGGAATAGAAGAAAAGTACAACCAAAAAATATTTAATATTTTTCAGCGGTTACATACCAGGGAGGAATATGTAGGTTCTGGTATTGGTTTATCCCACTGTAAAAAAATAGTTGAACTGCACCACGGCAAAATTTGGGTAACCTCATTACCCGGAGAAGGCAGCACGTTCCACTTCACCCTAATTATCCCAAAAGAAGTCATTTAACCATTCCGATCCAAAACCTGAATCTATGAAACAAAAATTAAAATGTGTACTATTGATTGATGATGATGAACCCACCAATTTTATAAGTAATTTGGTATTGGAGGAAGCTAACTGCACGAGCAATATACAGATTATGCAAAGCGCAAAAAAAGCACTGGATTACCTTGCCATACCTGTTGACGCAAGCAAGGAGCAAACCAGCCATCCATATCCTGAACTAATTTTTCTTGATGTTAACATGCCTGCAATGAACGGGTGGGAATTTCTGGATCACTACAGCCAGCTAAAACAAAATGGTCACAAAAAGCCCATCATCATTATGCTCACCACTTCTATCAATCCGGATGACCAATTAAAAGCCGAAAAAATTTCATTAATTGACGGCTTTGAAAATAAACCCCTTACGAGCAATATGATTGAAAAAGTAATGGCAAAATATTTTCAGCAATACCCGCTATAAACATGCCGGCTGCCAGCGCCAAATTACTTTGTGCCAAATTTAGTATATACCCGGGCCAATTAAAACAAGGAATATTGGAATTTCTTCTACCACATTTTAGGTAAAATTATTGCCAGTTGACTCTTGCAAAAGCGAAGGGATTTCATTAGTTGAAGATCCGCGTTTTAGACTGCCAACCTAAAGAGTTTCTGTAATAAATGTAACAACTATTTGTGACAGGATTGCATTGGATTTTGTACCAATTGAAGACAATATTTGGAACAAATTATTCCGGAAATTTTTTGCAAAATGTTATAGAAAAAACGAAAAGTTCGCTTTGAATATTCCAGTATATAACCACCCTGTGCAGAAATCTGGCAAAGCTTATCCGCCTTGTCATTCCTTTGCTTGTTTGGTCTTAGTTTTATGATGAAGAATATGAGCACCTAAACCTGCCGGAAGATTTTAAAAATACATTGTTGAGCATGAAAGCAGGCTGAATGTAACCATGGCAAATTGCTAAAAATTAACTAGTGCTGTGTTAACTTTAAATAGGCGTACTATTCATTTAAAATACGATTAAAACTCCCAATTATACACTAGTTAGATTTTATCCGTGAAAATAGTGCCTAAAATTCGGGTTATCCCTTTGAGTCATTTTAGGCGCTAATCCCTTAAATCTTCTTATGTTTTGGCAAGATATTTTTCACTACACGCTGTAACATAGCATGGATAAGGCTTTGGGAGGAAAAATTAAAAACTCCATATTTGCATATTGCCTTTTGCCAATTGCCTATTTGGTTCTGGCTTGTCCAGGTTAGGATGTCAGAAGTGTCGTTTATTGCTTGAACACAGCATTTATTTTACTGATGAAATTCAGACCTTCTGGTCCTCCGCAAATAAAATATAGTGACTTAAAAACCTCGCAGGCTTAATTTGAATAAAGCGCTGCAGAACCATGGGATAATATATCTCCTTTTTACCAACCCCATTTGGTTTGAGCCGTTGCACTTTATATTCAACTCCGTTAGGGTTGTTGAAGCACTGTTTGCGTCACCATGGGTTTCACCGACGGCTATTCATATTCAAGCCGTTCGGTCTTTTGCCGCCGGAGTTAATTTTCGAACCTTACCAATTTTTAATATTTGCATAATTAGCCAGGTGAATATTATTGAAATTATTACCCTCTGCCGGAAAATAAAAGCGTTGACTTTGATTAAAAGTCAACGCTGCAAATAAAACATTTTTTTTAGAAATAGTGATCGATAATCCTAGCCCGCTACCGGCTGCATCTTCTTTCTTTCACCAATCTGCTGGCGCCACATGGCATAATACAAACCCTTTTCTTCCAGTAGTTTTTCATGTGTACCGGTTTCAACAACAATGCCTTTTTCTAAAACATAAATTCTATCTGCATGCATGATGGTACTTAGCCTGTGGGCAATTAAAATAGAAATTTGTTCTTTTTCAGACGAAATATCTTTAATCGTATTAGTGATTTCTTCTTCTGTAAGTGAATCTAAGGCAGAGGTGGCTTCATCAAAAATAAGCAGATGAGGATTTCTAAGCAAGGCACGAGCAATAGACAGCCGCTGTTTTTCGCCACCACTTAATTTTAAACCACCTTCACCTATCATCGTATCAAGGCCCTTTTCGGCACGGCTGATTAAATTGGTACAACTTGCCTTCAGCAATACATCATTCAACTGCTCCTCTGTAGCAGCCGGATTTACAAACATCAGGTTTTCTTTAATGGTACCACTAAACAAATTAGTGTCCTGTGTTACAAAACCAATTTGCTTTCTCAGGTCATCAAAGTGAATCGTATTTTCATCGAGGTTGTTGTAAAATATATTTCCTTCCTGAGGACGGTAAAGCCCAACCAGTAATTTCATCAGTGTAGATTTGCCACTGCCTGATGGTCCTACAAACGCAATAGTTTCACCCACCTTTACATCAAAGCTAATGTCATCAATGGCTTTGTGTGCTGCTGTTTGATGTTTGAAGCCTACATGGTTAAAAGATAATGTTTTTATACTGCCTAGTGGGGTAGGGTTGGCAGGTTCAGTTTCAGGCGCTTTTTGCATCAGGTTGCTAAAATTATTCAACGATGCTTCAGCTTCCCTGTAAGAGAGCAGGATGTTACCGATTTCCTGCAACGGGCCAAAAATAAAAAAAGAGAAAACCTGCATGGTCACCAACTGGCCGGCATCCATTTCTTCCCTAAAAATCAGCCACATCAGAATAAACAGAATTACTTGTCGCAACGTGTTTACCAATGTGCCTTGTATAAAGCTGATGCTACGGATTCGTTTCACCTTGGTCAATTCAAGCCCTAATATTTTGTAGGTATTTTTATTGAGCCTGTCTACTTCTTGTTTGGTAAGCCCCAAACTTTTAACCAGCTCAATATTGCGCAACGATTCAGTGGTAGAGCCAGCCAGAGCAGTTGTTTGACCTACAATTGTTTTTTGAATTATTTTTACTTTCTTACTCAACAGATTTGTAATGGTGATAAGTATCACAATACCAATCAGGTAAGCTACCGGAACCCTCCAGTTAATAAACATAGAAGCATATACAAACACAAATATAACACCTACTAAAATCCCGAAAAGTACATTAATAAAACTGATCATGAACTTTTCTACGTCGCCTCTTACTTTTGTTAACACGGATAAAGTTTCGCCGCTCCGCTGGTCTTCAAATTGCTGATAAGGCAGTTTCATGGCATGTTGTAAACCGTCTGTAAACACGCTGGCACCAAATTTTTGAATCACCACATTTAGGAAATAATCCTGAAAGTTTTTTGCAATCCGGCTAATCATGGCAACCGTAATGGAGAAGAGTAAAAGATAGAAAAGACCTATTTGTAGGTAAGACCTACCTTTTCTATCGATCCATTCATATTGCCAAAAAAAATGCGACCAATCAAATTTTCCGGGTGCAGGAACAGACTGGTGCTCATTGGCCAGGTTAACCATCTTACCGAGTAAAATCGGGTCAATCAAAGAGAAACCTATATTGATGGCAGCCAATGCAAGGGTTAGAATTACCAGCCATTTGTGTGGCTTTAAATATTTAAATAAAATTTTCATTCGTAAAATTTAGTAGACGTAAAATATTGAAGTGACCGAACCGGCAAATATCGTACAAGTTCGTATTAAATGACAAGATTACAGATAGGGCATAAGGCTATCAAACGCTAAAAGATTATAAAGGTGCTGATATTTTTATTGGCTGATAACCTTTTCAACGGGTTGAGCATCTTCTTTCAAAAAATTGTCGGTTCTTTGACAGTAAATATTAATTCATGAAAATCGCTGGTTTTACCATTATTAAAAATGCAGTGCTCAATGATTACCCGGTTGTAGAGGCTATTGCATCTATCCTGCCGATGGTTGATGAAATGATTGTGCTAATTGGTGATGGTAAGGATGAAACAGCGCAACTAATCAAAAGTATCCAGAGTGATAAAATAAAAATACATCAGTCTATTTGGGATACTACAACCTATACCAACGGAAGTGTGTTGGCCGCTGAAACCAATAAAGCATTTGATTTAATAAGTGCGGATGTGGATTGGGCTTTTTACATACAGGCAGATGAGGCCGTACATGAACAATATTATGCAGCCATTTTACTGGCGTGCCAGCATTATAAGGATGATCTGAAAGTAGAAGGCTTGCTGTTTAATTATCTTCATTTTTATGGCACCTACGATTATGTAGGGGATAGCCGCAAATGGTATTCAAAAGAAGTGCGTATTATCAGAAATGATAAAGCAATACGGAGTTACAGAGATGCCCAGGGCTTTCGGATTGGTAACCGAAAACTGAATGTAAAACAGGTGGATGCATTTATCTATCATTATGGCTGGGTAAGAAGTCCGGAAACGATCCTTGCTAAAAATATACACGTGAGAGATGTATGGCATTCTGGCAACGAATTGGTTAATGTAAATCTGGCTGAATTAACGCATAATTTTGAGGACTTTGATAGCCTTGGATTATTTAAAGGAACACATCCAAAAGTTTGGCAAAATCGAATTGCCGCAAAGAACTGGAACTACAAACTGGACACCACCAAAAAAAGTTTCTCCTTTAAAAACCGGCTATTGTATTATGTTGAAAAGCTAACCGGAAAGAGGCTTTTTTCTTTTACCAATTATAAAATTATCCGTTAAAAGGTTAGTGCTTTTAAAAATCGGATCATAAGTTTACTGCTGCTCTTTCTGCAACAGTAAATGAAGGAATTTATATTTTAAAAAAACATATTTTGCTGAAGTATAAGCTATGATCCATCCTTCTTTGCCATCTAAAAAACCCAGCCGGAAAATATAGTTTTGAATGAAACTAAAAACCGGTGAAATATAGCGTTTAATCCAGGTTGCTTTTTTACCGTGGTCTGCATATTTTT
>JBGSMI010000422.1:0-12372 GCA_041740215.1 Ferruginibacter sp. | reverse complement strand
TTGCAAATAAACCAACCCGTATGTAATCATATTTGTCATCGCCGTACACATTCCATTTGTCCGTAAGTGATGACGGAACGAAAGTTCCTTTGGGCATCAGTTCTACCAATTCATCGGGAATATAGGCAGTATGTGTTTTTGATAATTGCACTTTAAAATGTGTACCCACTTTACCGATGATTTTCAACACAATATTGCTGTCGATGTAACCAATTTTTGCACCACCCAATCGGTCTTCTCCAAGGCCATATTCCAAATGCGCCAGACGTCCTTTGGTGATAGCAACATCCGATGCAAGCGATGAAAGAATGGAAAAATTATTGTAGTTTTCTTTGGTAATGGTATTGCCTGTTGAATCGGTAATGGTAACCGGTATTTTCTTCACCATAAAACTATCTTCTTCTTTTATGATGTATTCTCCCTGGTAAATGCCGGGCATTCCATTGGTTTGCGAAACGGGCAATTCATACAGAACAGTATTGTTGATGGTGGTTACGATGCATTGTGTAAGTGCCTTTACCCTAAATTGAATTTTGTCGCCTGGCTTTAAAACAAGATTGCCTTCGGGCAGGGTTTTAATGCTTTCGATGCCCAGTGTTTTTACAGGCTCGGGTGCCAAGGGTGGGGTGAACGTGTAAGTTATTTTTTTGGAGAGCGATTTTTTACCTTCGATAGCAAGGATGGTGAAGAGAGAATCGCCGGGAACTAAATTTAACTCGTAGGCAAACGCTCCGGTTGGATATACTTTCACCGCTGTATTGTTGATGGTCAGCGTACAATTTTTGCAAGTGGACCCAATGATAAATTGCCTCGAAGACTTTACAACAAGGGCAGTTTTATTAGGATTGGTTAAGCGAATAAAAGGGGCGCTTGTATTTTGACAATACAGGTGACTTAAAACAAAACACAGGATTGTAACGATATTTATCTTTTTCAAATTTACTTTTTATGATATGGCAAAAATACAGGATTAGGTTTTGTAAGCCAACCTGGCCCGCAGTTAACTTGGCTGAACAGATCATTAATCTTCAGCAAATTAATTTTAATATTATGATATTCAGCATTCAACTGGTTTAGGAAAGATTTCAATTCCATTTAAAAGTTAGCTTTATGTTTATCGCTAAGATGACTTTGTATATAATAGTCATTTGCCTGTCTCATTGTTTTAATGTAGTTATACTTCAGAAGGGGTAAACCTCTCTTTCTTTAGAATATTAATAATACCTTATTTCACTCTAAAAGTTGCATCTACTACTTGAATCTAAGAGACAAAAAAATCCAAGGCTGCAATTAAAAAGGCTAAAAAATAGCCCAATGAGCTAAAATCAATCCGCTGCCTGGCAGAGCAAGTAGCTTAATGATTTAATGACTATCCGCAATAAGGATCAACTTCATTAAAAGAAAACTGTAGAGCCGTAGGCTCATTTCCGTTTGTAACAACGGGTTTTAACCCGTTGTGTTTAAAAAAGCTTCTGGTTGAGAGCCTTCCGCCCGGCACATATAGTAGTATATATTAGTAAAATCAACAGGTTTGGTTACTTGTTGCGGCTCTCTTTATATGCGCCGAACCTGCGGTTCTCAATATACTATCTCATAGTTTATCAACGGGTTGAAACCCGTTGTTACAATATAAACCGAGGCTACGGCTCATTGCACCGAATTGCAAAAATCATTAATAATTTGTAGACCATGCCGGCTCAGGCAGCCTTGATTTTTTAACGCCCATTGAGCTATTTTTCCAGCACTTTTAGTTGAGGCTATTCTTGCGGCTTGCGATTACAATGGATATCAATTCGAAATCTGCAGTTCACTTTTTTATCCCTTGCGCAGTATAGCATTCGGGTAGATAGGATAATTTTAATAAATCAACAAAGCAACTTACCCGGATAAATAATTCAATGTAGAACAGGATTTATCAAAAATTTATTTTTTTGCTTTAATTTCTTCTTATACCTTCCCCCACTAAACCAAAAACAAATTATGAAAACAATTATGTTGTCAATGTTAGCATCAATGCTAATGTTTTCTTCTTTCAGTCAAACTGCTGACAAAATGCAGAAGCATTCCGGTGAAACACTAGCAGTAAAAATTATTAAAGTTGGAGAAACTACCATTTCTTATGCCTATCCCGGCGAAGATGCTGAGCAAACAATCGGAAAATTTGCGGTAGCCAGTATTACCTATGGAAAAAGTGGACGAAAAGAAGCCATTTCAGAAAAAGTAGAAATCTCCGGGAAAGAGGATTGGGAAAAAGTTGAAATCGTTACGGACAAATCACAGGTAATCGGTCTTGTAAAAGGCGAAGAATTAAAGGGTAAAACCTCCGGCTTGTTAAGTTACAACTCTGCAGGGTCTGCTGATAAAAAAGCAACAAAAAGAATCAAAGAAGATGCCGCTGAAAAAGGAGCTCCCTTTATTTTGATGACGTCAGATAAAAGTGATGGATTTGGCGTTAAACAAGCCATGAAGAAAGGCATTGCATATTCTTACAAATAATTGATTGTTTATTTTATTTTGAAAGGCTGATTCATATTACTGAATCAGCCCTTTTTTATAATATAAATTTAAAGTTAAAAGAATTACCACGGATATCTATTATCGGCAATCAGTTTATCGGCAATCCTTCTTCTTGCATCTTTGCTATTGAACGGCGCAGTTTTGGTAAAGCGTTTCAATCCCAGCAACATCATTCTTTGTTCATCGCCTTCTGCAAAAGCATTGATGGCTTCTTTACCGGCTTTATTAACTTTATCGATGGCATCATTAAGGTAACAACGCATCATATCAATTTCAGAAGTACTTGCGGCTTCGCCTTGCTTGTCTGTCATTTTAATAATATTCAGCAAGGTGCTTTCTGCCACAAATGTTTCAATGGCCATGTCCGCAATATTCATCAGTATTTCCTGCTCGTCTGATAACTTCATCATTAATTTTTGAACAGCAGCACCTGCCACCATCAGGATGCATTTCTTCATATTCAGTATCGATTTTCTTTCTGATGCAAAAGCCGTTTCGTCTTCGCTTCCAAAATCGGGGATGCTCATCAGTTCTTTGGAGACTGCCATTGCTGGTCCCATCAAATCGAGCTTGCCTTTCATGGCTCTTTTTAAGATCATATCTACGGTAAGGAGGCGGTTAATTTCGTTGGTGCCTTCATAGATACGATTGATCCTGCTATCCCTGTAAGCCCTGCTGATATTGTATTCGTCGCTAAAACCGTTTCCACCAAAAACCTGTACGCCTTCGTCCACCACATAATCCAACACCTCGCTGCCATGCACTTTTAAAATGGCACATTCCACCGCAAATTCTTCTGCTGCACCTAACAAGGCTTCATTAAAAGGTTTGCCTGCATTGGCCAATTCTATTTCCTTATCATCTACCCATTTGCTGGTTCGATACAAGGCACTTTCGCTGGCAAATATCCGGATGGCAGATTCGGCTAATTTGTATTTGATAGCGCCAAAATTGGCGATGGCCGTTTTAAATTGCTCCCTTGTTTTAGCGTAATCAATGGTAATATTTAACGCCATTTTAGAACCACCCAATGCAGCAGCACAAAGCTTTAAGCGGCCAATATTTAAAATATTAAAGGCGATGATATGGCCCTTGCCAACCTCACCTAACAAATTTTCGACCGGTATTTTTGCATCCTGAAAATAGAGTTGAACAGTAGAGGAACCTTTGATTCCCATCTTATGTTCTTCGGGACCTTGAGTAAATCCTTCAAAACCACGTTCAACTATAAAAGCCGAAAACTTATCGCCGTCAATTTTTGCAAATACAGTATAGACATCTGCAAATCCACCATTGGTGATCCAGCATTTTTGTCCGTTTAAAATATAATGCTTGCCATCCGCAGAAAGTACGGCAGATGTTTTGGCACTCAATGCATCACTGCCACTATTGGGCTCTGTTAGTCCGTAAGCACCTTTCCACTCGCCACTCGCCAGTTTCGGAATGTATTTTTCTTTTTGTGCATCGGTACCAAAATATAATATGGGCAATGTGCCGATACCGGTATGCGCCGCAATGGCCACGCTAAACGAGAAGCCACCGCCAAGGCCTTCATTTACCAGGGTAGAAGTAATAAAATCTTTTCCCAAACCGCCATAGGCTTCGGGTATAGAGGCGCCGAGCAAACCTTGCTCACCCGCTTTTACCATCAACGAAGGCATCAGGCCCGGCTCCAGTTTATCGATACGATCCGAAACGGGATGGACTTCTGTTTGCAAAAACTGCAAACACATTTCCTTCACCATTAACTGCTCCTCGTTAAAATCGCCGGGAGTAAAAGTTTCAAACGCATTACTTTCTTTAATTAACCATTCACCGCCTTTAAGGGATGTACCGGTTGATGTGGATGTACTCATAAAAAAGAAAAGTTTAGCCCCCTGCCCCTAAAGGGGAGCCGGGAGAATGATGAATTAAATAGATTTTATTATAGCAGTCTGTTATCTTATTTTTTATTATCGGACGATATATATAATACTGTCTTTAGTCAAATACTCTTTCTTATCCTTCCCCTTGGGGGAGTTAGAGGGGGCCGGTGCCAGCCAGATTTTCATACACTTTCTGCAATACTTCTTTCGCAATTTCAATCTGCCCGTTTGTAACACCCTCAAGAGCTTCGTTCAATGTCTGGTTAGCTAATTCCATCGTCTGTTCCTGCAAATCTTTTGCCAGCTGTGTCAGAAAGATCCTATTAATTCTTCGGTCATCTTTACTTGCCACCCGTTTTACCAGGTTCAACTTTTCAAGGTTATCTACCAGCCGGGTAATGCTTGGTTTATCCCGAAAAGTAGCTTCACACAATTGCTGCTGACTCAATCCATCCAGCTTCCACAAATGATACAAAACGCTCCATTGCTCAATCGTAATATCAACGTTGGCCTGCTTAAAATTCTTTTGCAGCCGCCGTGCAATAGCCGTACTCGCTTTGCCAGTAATAAAACTGTATAATTCTCCTCTTTTAAATTGGTTGTTTGGCATATAGTTGTTTAAACAACTTTATAAAGATAATACTTCGTTTGAATTTTAAAAATTTATTTTTGATTACCGGATGCTTTTAACAAACCAGCATTTTTATTCATTTGAGTAGTCCTATCTTCTTCTATTTTTTAGCAAGCCTGTTGGTGATATGGTTGATGTCCTTCACTGCCTATATTATAAAAAAGAAACGACAGAAGAAAACGCTTATTCAGCTACAAGCAAATTGGGGTAAGCCCAATACCAATGAAAGAAATTTTGACCTGATAGAAAATTTTTCTTTGTTAACCACTTCCACTTCTTTCTACCTATTATCTAAGCAAACAATCTTGGATATTGATTTACATGACCTGTTTACATTTATTGACAGAACCAATAGTAAACCAGGGCAGCAATTTTTATTTAATAAACTGGTAAAGCCAACCAATGATATTCCTGCGCTGGAAAACTTTAATCAACAGGTAAACTTTTTTGCAGAAAATAAAGCAGCCAGGGAAGAAACCCAATTACTTTTATCGCCACTGAATCATCACGATGCTTACTATATTGCCAATTTACTAAAAGATAAACTATTGGATAAGCCAGGCTGGGCATGGCTTTTTGCAGTTGACAGCATCGTTGTAATCGTGATGCTGATATGCTCCTTTAAATTTCCGGTGTTGTTTATTTGGTTAATGATACCACTTGCATTAAATATCTTCTTTCATTATTGGAATAAAAAAAATACCGAGAAGTTTATCAGGTCGTTTCCGCAGTTGGATAGCTTGATTAATATTTCAAAACTATTGCTAAAAAAGGAGTTGCCCTTTGAAAAGAAAAATGTGCAACAAAGTATTTCCCGGTTAAAAGGATTTCAGAAAAAATTCAGGTTACTAAATTTTGGGCAAGCCGGCGACAATGATATTGCACAAATGATGTTGCTTCTTGTAGAATTGGTTAAAGCTTTTTTCCTCATAGAAATTCATTCCTTTTTTAGTTCCTTGAAAGAATTACGCAACAAAAGAGACGATGTAAATAACTTAATCAATTACATTGGCAGTATCGATGCAGCCCTATCCACCGCTGCTTTGCGGGCAGGTAACCCCCTTTACACAACACCTGTTTTTACGGAGCAAAAAAGAATTACTGGCAAAAAACCTGTATCATCCGCTTATTGAAAACTGCATAGTTAATTCCATTGCAATAAAGGATAAGAGTATTTTGATTACAGGTTCTAATATGTCGGGAAAATCAACTTTTATAAGGGCTGTGGCCATCAATTCCATTTTGGCCCAAACCATTTACACCTGCTTTGCGGATGAGTTTACTACGCCTGTGTTAAAAGTCTTTTCATCTGTAAGAATTACCGATAGTTTGCTGGAAGGTAAAAGCTATTATTTTGAAGAAGTAAATACAATCGGTACTTTAATCAAACAATCAAAACAACCTTTTCAACACCTGTTTATTTTAGATGAAGTATTTAAAGGCACCAATACGGTAGAAAGAGTTGCGGCGGCAAAAGCTATTTTATCTTACCTGAATAAAAATGAGAATATTGTATTGGTAAGTACCCACGATATTGAACTGGCCGATCTTTTGCAAACGGAATTTGACCTGTATCATTTAGTAGAAGATATTGAGCATGATGAACTGGTATTTGATCACCAGCTAAAAACTGGTCCGTTAAAATCAAGGAATGCAATTAAAATTTTATCGATTGCCAATTATCCGGCCGAAATAATTGCTGAAGCAACGGCTATAGCAAATAAGAATTAATTTGCGGCTCATGCAGGTTATCTATCTTATATCGTTTCTTTTTTTTCTGCCATATACAGCGTTGCTTATTTATTACCGCCAAAGCTGGTTAAGCATTCCCGATTTTAAACCGGCAGTAAATGCGATTCCTGCAACAAAAATCTCTATCATCATTCCAGCCCGGAACGAGGCGGAAAACATCGCCGCTTGTCTTGATTCCATCATTCACCAGAACTATCCAGCACATTTATTTGAAGTGTTGGTGGTAGATGATCATTCAACTGATACTACCAATAAAATCGTTTTAAGTTATTTGGAAAAAAATGTAAGACTTTTAAGCCTAAAAGATTTTATTGCGCCGGACGAAATCAATTCATACAAAAAGAAAGCCATTGAAATTGCCATACAACAATCAACAGGTGAACTGATTGTAACCACCGATGCAGATTGCATCGCATCCAACAACTGGCTATCCACTATCGCCGCTTTTTATGAAAAACGGCAGCCGGAATTTATTGTAATGCCTGTTGCTATCAATTGCAGTAGCAGATTCATTGAAATTTTTCAATCGCTTGATTTTATGACACTACAAGGCATAACTGGGGCATCGGTGCATAAAAAATTTCACAGCATGTGCAATGGTGCCAATCTTGCATACACTAAAAAAGTATTTATAGCAGTAAATGGATTTACAGGCATTGACAAAATCGCCAGTGGCGATGATATGTTATTGCTGCATAAAATTTACACCTGCTATCCGGATGGTATCGGCTTTTTAAAAAGTACGGAAGCCATCATACAAACACAACCTGTATATTCAGTGAGACAGTTTTTTAACCAGCGCATCCGCTGGGCCAGCAAGGCAGATAAGTATGATGACAAAAGGATTTTCGTTGTGCTGTTGTTGGTATATTTTTTCAATCTGTGGATTTTGATCCTAGGTATTGGCATTTTCTTCTTCCCGGTTTCCATGCACTTAATTATTTTATTAACTGCTAAAACCATTGTTGAATTACTATTTTTATTTCCTGTTGCCAGCTTTTTTAATCAATTAAAGCTATTGTGGTGGTTTCCAATTGCACAGCCTTTTCACGTATTGTACACCGTAATAGCCGGCTGGCTAGGTAAGTTTGGCAGTTACCAGTGGAAAGAAAGAAAGGTTTTTTAAATTTATTTTATATCAATCAAATTCATGACAAACATTATTAACAAGCAGCCGGACGTTATTCTAATTGGCGCCGGCATAATGAGTGCCACATTGGGTATGCTGATAAAGCAATTAGATCCGGATTTGAGCATTGCCATTTTTGAAAGATTGGATGCAGTAGCTGCAGAAAGTTCAGATGCCTGGAACAATGCAGGTACTGGTCACTCTGCTTTTTGCGAATTGAATTATACGCCGCAAAAGAAAGATGGCTCTGTAGATATTGGAAAAGCTATTAAAATTGCTGCTTCTTTCGAAGAGTCAAAACAATTTTGGGCTTACCTGGTGCAGGAAAATTATATCGCTGCGGCCGAATCGTATATTAATCAAATTCCACACCTCAGTTTTGTTTGGGGCGATGAAAACGTGGCCTTCTTAAAAAAGCGTTTTGATGCATTAACAGCCAATCCATTATTTGAAGGAATGCAATACACCGAAGATCCGCAACAAATAAAAGCATGGATGCCGCTGGTGATGGAAGGCCGGCAAACAACCGAAAAACTGGCTGCCACAAAAATGGAGTTGGGTACCGACGTTAATTTTGGGGCGCTTACAAAAGCAATGATCAATTGGTTGCAGCAGCAGCCAAATGTTTCGCTATACCTTGCCAATGAAATAAAGGATATTGAAAAAGCAAGGGATAGTAAATGGGAAATCACCGCTAAAGATTTGGCTAACAATGAAGACAGAAAATTTCAAACAAAATTTGTTTTTATCGGCGCTGGTGGCGGCACTCAATATTTACTGGAAAAATCTGATATTCCGGAGGCGAGTGGTTACGGCGGCTTTCCCATAAGTGGGCAATGGCTTAAGTGTACCAATGAGGCAATCATTGCAAAGCACAATGCCAAAGTGTATGGAAAGGCCGCAGTAGGTGCACCTCCAATGAGCGTTCCGCACCTGGATACAAGGATGATTGATGGAAAAAAAGCGTTGCTGTTTGGCCCCTACGCCGGATTCAGTACCCGATTTTTAAAACATGGTTCATTGATGGATTTACCAAAATCCATTAAGCTGGATAATATACTCCCAATGATTAGCGTTGGCTTAAAAAATATTCCGCTCACCAAATATTTAATCCAGCAGGTGATACAAAGCGACCAGCAAAGACTTGCTGCGCTGAAAGAATATTTACCGACTGCACAGATGAAGGACTGGGAACTGGCCATTGCCGGTCAACGGGTGCAAGTAATAAAAAGAGATGAGGAGGAGGGTGGTATTTTAGAATTTGGTACAGAAGTCGTTTGCGCTGCGGATGGCAGTTTAGCCGGATTATTGGGTGCCTCGCCTGGAGCATCTACCGCAGTTTCCATTATGCTGGATTTATTAAAAAGATGTTTTCGGGAGCGAATAGAATCGGCTGACTGGCAAAATAAGTTGAAAGATATGATACCCACTTATGGAAAATCACTTTCCAATGATGCTGAACTTTGCGTGATCACCAGACGGAAAACTGCTAAAATTTTGGGGTTGGAGTAAAGTTATAAAGACATCCTGTAGTTCATTTTAAATCAAAGCGCACGAATACAATCCTGATCCGTTAATTTAGTACTATGCAGCAGCAATCTTTTTCCTTTTCGCAACAAACCTGGAAGCGGCTTAAAAAAAATAAGGGCGCCTTATTTGGATTGGTGATCATTGCCATTGCAGTTTTTATAACCATTTTTGCATACCTGGTTGCGCCGGATGGTTCACCGAATGCCGATTTGCAAACGGTAGAAATACAGGCGAAAAAGCCAGGCTATTCCCAATTGTTTTTAAAAATTCCGGATAAAAAAAATACAAGTGTTAGTTGGATCAACCAACTCATCAATGGTAAACCGGATGATTACCGTTACCTGCCAATTAGCAGTTATACCATTAAAGGCGATTCGCTGTTGGTTAATAAATATGTGGATGAAGACACCTCTGTTGTTCAGTATTATTCCATAAGCCAACTCACCAAAGGGCAACCGGAAAAATTGAAGGCGGAGAACATCACCACCAAAACCTATGTATTTGGTACCGATAAATTTGGCCGTGATATCTTAAGCCGACTTATGATTGGTACCAGGGTAAGTCTTGCAGTGGGCTTAATTGCTGTTATCATTTCGCTCACGCTGGGTATTATATTGGGTGCATTGGCCGGCTATTACCGTGGACGTATAGACGAAGCCATCATGTGGCTGGTAAATGTAACCTGGAGTATCCCAACATTGCTGTTGGTTTTTGCCATCACGATGGCCTTGGGTAAAGGATTTTGGCAAATATTTATTGCGGTTGGTTTAACCATGTGGGTAAGTGTTGCCAGGCTCATACGTGGACAGGTGATGGCGTTAAAGGAATTGGAATATGTTCAGGCCGCAAAAGCACTTGGACTAAGCGATATCCGAATCATACTCCGGCACATATTACCAAATATTTTAGGTCCGGTAATGGTAATTGCAGCCAGCAATTTTGCAACTGCCATTATCATCGAAGCCGGTTTAAGTTTTTTAGGAATTGGTGTTCAAGCACCGCAACCAAGCTGGGGATTAATGATTAAGGAAAATTATAATTTCATCATCACACACAATCCAATGCTGGCAATGGTGCCAGGTTTTGCCATTATGTTGCTGGTGCTGGCTTTTAATCTGTTGGGAAATGGCTTAAGGGATGCGGTAGATGTAAGAAGCCCCGGCTAATATTTTCTCCAGATTAATTCCGGTTAAAAGCAGTGGGCGGACTCAATTTAGCAGCCTTCCGGCAATTTAAAATTCTATTTTTCAACCGGAGCTACCTGCACATTTCTGGTAAATCCTTCTTCCAGTGAAATGAACGTTTCGGTGCGTTCAATACCTTTTATCTTTTGCAGCTCATCATGTAAAACATAGCGCAACTGGGATATGTCTTTACAAACAATTTCGATGAACATGCTATAGTTGCCGGTAATATAATTCAGCCTTACAATTTCGGGAATGGCCATCAGGTCTTTGGCAACGGAATCGTATAGAGAGCTTTTCTCTAAATAAATACCAACAAAGGCGGTGATATCGTATCCAAGTTGTTTCAGATCTACATTTAACCGGGTGCCTTTTACGATATTGAATTCCTGTAGCTTTTTGATCCTTACATGAATGGTTCCTCCGCTCACAAATAGCTTTTTTCCAAGATCGGCATACGATATCTCTGCCGTTTCCATCATTTCGTGAATTATTTGAAGGTCTAATTTGTCAAGATTTAATTTAGTAGCCATATTTGTTTGTTTTTTTAACCCTTTTTCAAATATAGATACAAACCGTTGAAAGAATTCGATTAATTATTTAATTTATATGTTGTTTTTCAACAAAAAGCGCCAAAATAAAGATTCGTTTATACCACTATTCCAGCTAAACATAAAAATAATGCCTTAAAAAGCGAAGCGACGTTATGGCTTTTTCTGAATGCAAAATACATCTGCGGAGGGCTTCATTCAGCATTTGATACCACTATAGCGTTATAAAGTGTACCTGATTAAAAATGGAAATAAAGCGGACTACTTAAAATTTTCTTCATCTTTTATAATCAGGATTTAACGCCATACATAAAATCGACAAGTACTTTTGATAATTATCTATGAAAAGGCTATTTCATTGAATGAATACTATTATTTAAAAATAATTAGTAAAATATTTTCAATATAAAGACGTTTTACTGTATTTTTGCGCTCTTAAGTTCTTAAAAATTGTGGGGTGATGAAATTTTTGGCAGACATGCCCTCTTGTCTCGGGGGTGGAGATCACAGGATAAATATAGCATAGAGCCGGGTTGGTAGCAATACTAATCTGACCAGGGTCGACCACTGAACTTTGTGCTACAACTAACCGCTCCGTGGAGGTTCGATCCCTCCCCCTACAGCTACCTGACAACCTGAAATGCAATACTGTATTGTGTTTCAGGTTTTTTATGTCCACTGGGGGACGCAACAAAAAAACTCCTGCTGTTCCTGCCCTTATCCATTATACAATGGTTGCCCATTTTTATACTATTCGGTTTTGTTAGCCGGTTTTCTCATTTTTTCCCAATTTTCCCCAACCATGTACTAGTCATCCCTAAAATTTTTTTTCATTTAGGTAAAAGTATTTTTACTATTTTATAACGAAGTTTGTTATACATTTACTTTTTGTAAAATCACCCTGTGTTTCCCTTCTTAGGACAACACCCTTACTTTAGCAATATGGACACGATAGTAGAAACCATCAGAATAAATAAAAATCGGGTACAGATTAGAATAGCTATAACCACTGGTAAAGAAGGAGACTTCTTTATAACAATCTCCCCATCACTGCAAGTTTCCGGTTACGGTGCTACAAAAGAAGAAGCTATCGCATCCTTTAGAGAAAATATTCATTTATTCTGTGAAGATCTTATTCGTTTATCAAAAGAAGAAAGGAAGAGAGAACTTAATTTACTCGGTTTTGAACAAGAGATGTATCACAATAAGAATT
>JBGSMI010000418.1:0-4011 GCA_041740215.1 Ferruginibacter sp. | reverse complement strand
AAACGGTAAATTTGCATTATCTGTGGGTGATGAGGCCGTTGTAGTGTTGGAAGTTTCTCTTGTTGGTTACCAGGCACAGTTGGTTACTGTTGGGACAGCAACAATTTTATCCATCGTAATGAACACGGTTGTAAATGACCTTAACGAAGTAGTAGTGGTTGGGTATGGCCAGCAGAAAAAGGTAACAATTACCGGTGCGGTGTCTACAGTAAATACTAAGAGTATCGTAAATATTCCGGTAGCTAACACTGCCAGTACGCTTGCAGGCAGGTTACCTGGTCTAGTTGCAATACAGCGTGGTGGACAGCCTGGAAGTGATAACACGGATATCAGTATCCGTGGATTTGGCAATGCACTAATTATTGTGGATGGAGTTCAACAATCTTTTGATCAGATTGATCCTAATGAAATTGAGTCTATCAGCATATTAAAAGATGCTTCGGCGGCAATTTTTGGTGCCCGTGCCGGCAATGGAGTTGTACTCGTTACCACAAGAAGGGGTAAGGCGGGAAGTTCTAAAATTAACTTCACCTCTAACTTTGGAGTGCAAACGCCAACGAGGTTTCCAAAATTAGCAGATGCTGTATTATACACTACACTTCGAAATGAAGCCTATCTAAATGCAAATCCAGGAGATATTGCCAATCAGCCATTTACCGCAGAAGCGATTGAAAAATACCGAAACGGCACAGATCCAAACTATCAGAATACTGATTGGTACGACCAAACATTTAATAAATGGTCTCCAATACAGCAGTATAATATCAATTCATCTGGTGGATCTGATAAGCTTAAGTATTTTCTTTCCATGGGGTATGTTGACCAGAATGGTATGGCAAAATCAAATGCATTTGACTTTAGGCGTTATAATATACGTTCAAATATTGATGCCCAGGTTGCAAAGAACCTTACGGTTTCATTAGACTTATCCGGAAGATTTGAAGATCAGCAGGCACCAGCAGGAAGATTACAGAATTTAATGGAAAGGGTTTTCGATGCAAAACCTAATACCCCTGCCAGTTTTCCGGATCCAACAAAGGCCAGTGCTGGTCCGCTTTTCTATTCTCGACCATCATTCAGCGGATATAATCGCAACAAGAATAAGTTTTTTAATGGCATCATTTCAGCAAAGTACAATGTTCCTTTTGTAAAAGGGCTGCAGGCAACTGCCAGGTATAGTTATGTAACAAATGACCAGTCCCTTAAAATGTGGAATACAGGCTATGCCACCTACAACTATGATTATAGTACAGAAATATATACTACCGTTACTCAGGCAGGCAAAACTTCACTTAATCAACAGTCTTATCAAAACAACAATTTAACGAGTCAATTATCACTTAACTATGATAATACTTTTGGGAAGCATTCAGTAAAAGGATTATTACTTGGTGAATACATCAACATCGCCAATAATAATTACGGTGCCTACCGGGAGGGTTATTTGAGTAACGCTATAGACCAGATATATGCCGGCTCATTGGATGGGATGAGTAATTTCGGTAGTGCTTATGAAGATGGCCGAATTTCTTATGTAAGCCGTGTAAATTATGAATATAGTCAGAAGTACCTGTTTGAAGCCACTTTTCGTTATGATGCTTCTTCCCGCTTTAATAAGGATAACAGATGGGGACTTTTCCCCGGTTTTTTAGCAGGCTGGAGAATTTCTCAGGAAAATTTCATGAAATCGGTTCGTTTTGTTGATAATCTGAAATTACGTGTATCGCATGGTAATTCTGGTAATGATAATACTTCGCAATATAATTATCTTACCGGGTACACCTACGATGGACAATATGTTTTAGGGCAAACACCCGCTATTTACCAGACAATCCGCTCTACAGGTTTGCCCAATCCAAATATCACCTGGGAGAATGTTACTACTGATAATATAGGATTAGATGCCTCCTTCTGGAAAGGAAAGCTGACCGTTGAGTTAGATGTGTTTAAAAGAAATGTAACCGGAGTGCTGGCTACCCGTTTACAATCGCTCCCTTCTACTTTTGGTGCTAATTTACCAAATGAAAATATTAACAGTTACAACAATCGTGGATTTGAACTTAGATTGGGACATAGAAATAGAATAGGAGAATTTTCTTATTCTTTAGACGGAAACGTTTCGTGGAACAGAGGTAAATGGGATCATTATGAGGAACCTGTTTATGTAGATGAAGAAAGTAAAGCCCGTTTACAGAGATCCGGCCAATGGATGAACCGGTTTTTCGGTTACGAGGCATTGGGATATTTTAATTCGCAAAAAGAGATCGACGAATGGCCGGTTAATCAGGATTTGGGTACAACTGCTAACAAATCTATTCGTCCCGGTGATATAAAATACTTAGATTTTAATAAAGATGGAAAGCTGGACGATAAAGACATGCATGTGATTGGTAGGGGCTTTACACCGGAAGTAATGTTTGGGTTTAATGTAACTGCGTCCTACAAAGGTTTTGATATGAGTATGCTGTTGCAGGGAGCTACTAATTTTAACACCTATTTTGATAAAGAAGCACAGGTCTCTTTTTACAACGGTGAAAATATCCTGGCATCTTTTGAAGATCATTGGAAGCCGGATAATTTGAATGCGAAATATCCAAGGCTCACCTATGGTAGTGTTGCCAACAATATTTTTACTTCTACATTTTGGCTACAGGATGCTACCTACCTCCGCTTAAAAAATATTCAAATGGGATATACCTTTCCTAAACATTGGCTCAATAAAGCAAAAATTGAGAATTTCCGGATTTTCGTATCCGGATATAATCTACTCACTTTTGACAATGTAACCCCATTTGATCCGGAAGCGCAGGGAACTGCCTGGTATTATCCACAACAGAAATCAGTGAGTGCAGGTTTAAGCATTACTTTTTAAAATACTAAAACTAAGATTATGAAAAAAATAAAATTTTCTAGCTATATATTATTCCTATTTATCATCACGTCTTGTCAGAAAAATCTGTTAGATAAAAAGCCACTTGATATCATCTCAGATGGCCAGGTTTGGAACGATCCCAAACTAATTGATGCTTATGTGCTTAATTTATATTCAAGGGCGCCCCTGAATGGGATGTTTCAAAATTTCAAATGGGATACCTGGCCACCTATTTCTCCGGCTGAAGAAACCTTTATGAGTGATGAGTCTACCTCAGGATATAATTGGGTGGGTGAAGTAACCGACTGGAACAAAGGACTGTTAGATGCCGGAGGTGCGGTGCCTGTAATGCAGAATTGGGATTATAATCTGATCAGATCATGCAATGAATTTTTGGAACTGATTGCCACAGGGAATGTTGCTGCCGAGGTGAAGAAACAAAGAAGCGCAGAGGTTCGGTTTTTACGGGCTTTCCAATATTTTACAATGGTAAAAAAATATGGTGGAGTGCCACTGATTACTGTTGCTCAAAAGATAGACGGAGGTGAAGCTAATTTTGTGCCCCGCAACAAGGAGCAGGAGGTATATGATTTTATTACGACCGAGTGTGACGCTATAGCCGCTGACTTGCCTGCATCCTATGCAGTAGTTGATTTGGGAAGAGCTACTAAATTCGCTGCTTTGGCATTGAAATCGAGGGCGGCCTTATATGCCGGCAGTATTGCCAAGTATGGCCAGGTTCAGTTAGATGGCGTTGTTGGTATAGCTACAGGCGCAGCTCAAAATTACTGGCAGGCCTCGTATGATGCTTCAAAAGCTATTATTAATTCAGGTCAATTATCACTTTATAACAAGTACCCTGATAAAGCTAAAAATTACCAGATGCTTTTTATGGACAATGATAACACAGAAACTATCTTGGGCCGCTATTTTATAAAATTAAAAAACGGTCACAATTTCGATGGTTTTTTTGCACCTTATAGATTTTGTGGATTTTGGGGCAACGCTATGAACGTTACCATGGAAATGGTGAATGCATACGATATGAAGGATGGGTCTTCGGGCGTAATAGACTGGGCAACGGTAAAAGGTTTTCCGTCAGAAATTTTAAAAAATAAAGATCCCCGCTTTCATGCATC
>JBGSMI010000416.1:0-4134 GCA_041740215.1 Ferruginibacter sp. | reverse complement strand
CTGCAAATATTTTTAGTGCTTTTGTTTCTTTTTCGGAAAGCGTAATACTTCTATCCTCAATTTTTAGCAGATGATTATCCGGATAAAATTGAAAGTTTCCTAATTGTATACAATCATTATTTTCAGGGATTGATTCTTGCGATACTGTTTTCCGATATTGATCTTTCATATAAAAACCAACGACACTAAAAGGAATGATCAATAGCAACAACCAAAAGAAATTAAATTGATCTTTCTTCAACAAATCAATTTCAATAACATAACAACCAACCTCCAGCTTACGGCCCTTGCAGGGTGTTATATTGCCTGTTTTATTATTTACTTCAAATGCCAGCACCGTTTCCTTTTGTTCGCAATTCTTCAACTTTACTATATAACCTTTTGCCAAAGCGTTTTTTTGAAATGCCCGTTCAACTGTGTTGATGAGTGTATCTGAAATAAAGCCAACATTGTTTTGAAAGGAAATCTGGTAGGTATTCTCGTCTAATTTTTTTACTGGCAGCACCCTGGAGGAAGAATCTTTAGAAGAAAGCAACAACTGATGTCCTATGTCACGTAACACCACTTCCAAGTGGTTTGCAGGAATTTCAGTTGTTTTATTGATGAATGCAACAGTAGCAATCAAAATAACAAATATCATGATGGAAGATCCGATCAGAATAAATCGCTTCATGTGTGCAAAATAATTGATTAAACCCCAGTTTACGCCGGTTTTACAAACGTTTTACACATCGTTTACAACTTTTTACTACTTAAAAGGTTCCCGATAGTTGGAGCCCAATACCTTTATTGCATTGTTTCATCAAATCAACTACAGTCATGAAGATCATCTATCCGGTTACTATTGCGCTCCTTTTTCAATTCTTCTTTTCCTGTGATCAGGCGTTAAATTTACCACAGCCATCCCAGTCATCCCATCGCACAGATAGTCAGCGAACACAAAAAAGAGATACATCTGCTGCAAACATTGTTTATAAATCTACTGATGGCGGACATACATGGCATAACATTAGTAAAGGGCTGCCCAAACCTGTGAAAGAAGACTATAGTATAGGTAGACATATTTTTTCAGATGATAATGGACTCTGGTTAACTGCTGACAATGGAATATATCACAGTAACTCAAATGCTACAACTCCTGTTTGGAAAAAAGAAATTTTCTCCGGCGAATATAGCAGCTTTAGCTCTGGTAACAGCAGGATATTTGCATACAATTCCAGGGGTGGCATTTTACAAAAAGCAAACGAAACTGGTAAATGGTCGCCGGTATTCACCAATTTTAAGGAGAAACAAATACACTCCGTTTTTGAAACTGCCGGGGGCACAATTTTCATTGACACCGACAGAGGCCTTTTTAAATCCACTGACAGTGGAATAAAGTGGAAAGCTCTGCCTACCGGAGGCTTGGGAAAAATGGTCGAATCAAACGGTGTACTCATTGCAAGCAGCTCAGAAGGAATATTAAGATCGACCGACGATGGTGAAAATTGGAAGTGGGTGATTAAAGAAGGCGGCGTTGGCATCGATGTAGAATGCATTGAAGGTGGGTTTGCTGCTATCACTTATAGTTCAGCGTCGAAGACCAGGCGAGTGCGTACCTCTTACGATGGCGGTAATACCTGGCAACCCATTGATGCGGGCCTTCCGGGAAGCCTCTCCATTTCCTCCATTATTCAAGCGGGAAGCCTCTCCATTTCCTCCATTATTCAAGTGGGTGAAAACTTATTTTGTGGTCATCCTGACGGCATTTATCAATCCTCCAACAAGGGGAAAACATGGAAACGAATACTTTGTCCGATGGATGGCAAGGTCTTCAATTTATCTGTTACAGGCAACGTAATTTATGCAATACTAAGAGACGGAGGATGTTGAAATATTCAGGTTCACGTTGCATGCGCAGGACTTCCTGTCATACTTCAATTTATTATGCTTCCGTGCCTGGTTAACTTTTAGGCGCTGGAATCAGGTAGGCGCAGCAGTGGTAAAATAACGAAAAGCTCTTAGGCGCTGGAACGAGGCTTGGGTTTGTGGTGTAGGTTTCCAGTGCCACGCAGTTACTAAAGGCGTAAAACGGGGGTGCAGTCTCCCGTTCTGTTGCAGCCTTGTTATTACAGCTTTAAGTGAAAGCACTTTAAGCTGCACAAGTCTGGTTTTAACGATATAAATAAAACACAATGAATACCAGGTATTATTTTGTTGATAACAGCCCTCCTAACATTCACAATGTAGTTCTTAAACTGCGTATCTTCATACCGATATAAAAGCGAATGAAACTTGATAGATACCATTTAAAAGCAGACGAAACATTAAGTGTATTTGAATTTATTAGTAATGGACCAAATGGAGCTATACGTAAAATTATAGACTTTCAACCAACTGGTTTACCTGGGTTATATAACCTTGCTTTTGGTGACAAACATCCAACAACAGGCGAAATTGATGACCTTGCTATATCTAACAACTTAGATACAGACAAGGTATTAGCAACTGTGGTAACGGCCCTATATGCCTTTTTAGATAAATATCCCGAAGCCTTAGTATATGCGATAGGAAGTACGCCTGCAAGAACAAGACTGTACAGAATGGGAATAACTCGTTTTTATAAAGAAATGCAAGAAGACTTCTATCTATTCGGACGAATTGGTAAAGAATTTTATGGATTTGAAATTGGAAAGGAATACGAAGGGTTTTTGGCACAACGGAAATTTATGTAAATTGCATATTATGACTAAAGTGGAAGAATTAAACCAAAGTAAGAAGCCGATAATTGCTATTGACAAATCCCTCAATAAATATCAAGGCAAAACGCTTTTTCCTGAAAAATTAGCTTTAGCAAATGAGCAATTACAAGGAGTTAAATTACCTCCAAAAATGAAGCACAGCAGCTAACATTTAGCCGTACACCAAATAGACCCACAGACTTTCAAGCATTCTAGATTAGTAACAGAGAAGACACTGGACGGAATCCTTTCGTCTGTGGGGTTAAGAAACCCTAAAGATAAAACTGTCAAGCCAAGAACAAATAGCAATGCTAATGCAAAAGTGAGATCTAAAGCTGGTAATACTAAAAAATCAAATAATTAAGACATGGATATCAATCAAGCAGTAATTACAACAAAATATGTTATTGATAAGAGGTCAAAAGTTGTATATACTTCTCGTTCGGACGAAGGATGGCAATTTTTCGGGGAAGAAAAAAATATTACTGAAGCTGATGCACGTATTGTATCACTTGAAAATATAATTAGAAGCAACCCTCATATTGAGAAAATTTTATGGATTTCCGAAGGAATGGAAGCATGGATAAATAGTGAAAAAGATGAATGGCAAACAGGGGTAACTAAAGTAGAAGATTAATCTTAGGGGCTGGAATGAGGCTTGCTTCTGTAGTTGGTTTACTGTCATTCATAAAAAAACTCTCCCTCTCTCCTTGGTCCGGTGTCCTCACCGACCACGTCTTCCACTAGAATACATCGCCAAAATGTGTAAGCAAATTAAATCCGATAGCTATCGGATCATTTATATTTTGTTCATAAAATATTGCTGATGAAAACCTGTCATCGGCCGGATTGTTGCATGATAGCCAATGTGGCTGCATTGGGTTAAGGTGCATGTAATCTAATTTTTGTGCTGCCATTTCCCTGCTAAAAACTCTTATTGCTAAAGGGTCTCTCTGCCAGATATTATTTGCCTATCTGTGCTTGTTACTGCAAAGTTTTTCAAATTACCATCATTGCTTGCTTGCATATTGTTTACGAATGTTTTTGCCGTAAACTTTTCAAAGCTATTTTTGGGATACTCTTTGCCATTCATTGCCAATTGTTCCCACATCAGATGAATATGATTGGGCATTATCACGTATCCGTAAATTTTAACCAGCTCCTTTTGTACCAGCCACTGCAGGCTGTTGATAATGATCATTTTTTTTCATCCGCCCTTAGTAAAGGTTGCCATTTATTTATGGTAATCGTCCAAAAATAAACTTCACTTAATTCCGTGTACGAATTTCGATGGCCTTTGTATTTAAAATCTTCCAGCCGTGGTTCGTGTCCTCACGAACCACTCTTCGCATAATCATGCATGCCTGCTATCATAGTCCGTATCCTGACGAACCACCAAATTCAAAATTCTTTC
>JBGSMI010000389.1:0-5586 GCA_041740215.1 Ferruginibacter sp. | reverse complement strand
CTTTTAGTCTTTACTAATTTTTATGTTGCTAACATACATATTGTCGATACTTTCCATCATACTTCCTAAAGCCCCCCAACTCATAGTAGAGAAAGCGACGCCGGGTGATAGCATATTTTTTTCATCCAATACTTTTTCATTGTTTACCGTAATGTACAAGGCTGCTCCTTTTACCTGAATCATTACTTTGGCTTTAGTTGATCCTTTCAGTCCGGTAAAGGATGAAATCTTTCTGTTGTAATACCTGGTATCGGAATTTCTGGAACCAATTACCGGTTTACTAACAGACAATTCAATCCCTTCATTGTTATTATTTGCCGGACGAATTTTTAGCTTGATGGATGTATTGGAATTTTTACCAAGATTTTCGAGGCCAAAATTTCCATTCAACATCTCATCATTATCCTTGATATCTGATAAAAAAAATGAGACACCCGATGATCCCCATGCGTAATCATCAGTACATTTTATATCAAAGGATATTGTGAAATTTTCAGGTAGGGGTTTATTTAGATTGTTGCTTATAGTTGTGTTACCCGAAAATAAATTAAGCCAAAGACCCTTTTCCCCTTGCACTTGCTGCACTGTAGAAAATTTAGATGAATTGTATCCGTTATTTAGTTTAGAATACCAATCAACCGGCTCTGTTCCAAGTGTATTCCCTGAAAAAACTTCAAAAAATATAACCGTTTTATTTTCTTTTGCTGTTTCCCACTCTGCTGATCGTTCAGAGGAAAATTTCCTTGGAGGTAAAACTTTCAATGGGGCATACAAGGGAGTATATGCTATATTTTTTACCTTATCTGGTTCAAAAAAGTAATTGTAGACATATTCGAAATTAAAATTTTTGCAAAAGGATTGATAAAAGTCGTACATGGTCAAATATCCTGGCTGACGCCTTATTGTAATATTCAGCCAAAGAGCTTTGTCTTTTTTCATTGATGCTAATACTTCAGCAGACAATTGATATAGCTCATATATTTCCGCTTTGTTTTTGTTTCCATTGCTAATATTTGTCGGATCGTAGTACTCGTCCTCTCCGGTGAATTGTACAGGCTCGGCTAGTCTGCTTTTCAATCTTTCTTTAGCCACCGTTATTTTTGTTAATTCTTTCGTTACATATTCTTGCGGAAGTTTATAGTTAGGATCGGAAGTAGTTAATCTCGATTTTGTAAATTCTTCAAACGCCTGTAAATATTCAGCAATAGTAACTTTGGTGAAGGGTAATTGATTGTTAGGCGTAAGAATAATGCTGTGTTCTTCGACATTCAAAAGGTTTAAATGTTTTGCAATAGCTGGATATTTTTTTACCTCTCGAAGAAAATCATCGATATCCGAGCCAACGCCGCTGCTGTTTAAATTTATTTGCATTGAAGCAGTATACCAATTACGCCCATTGCCTGAAAGTGTTTTTACATATTTACCAAATGGGCCATTTGCATATATGCTTAGAACATTCCTAGCTTCACCTCCTACATCAAGTTTGTTTCTTTTTTTACTATAGCTCGCATCATACATCCAGTATCCCAAGCCATATATATGTAGGGGGCTGATATTGTCTTTGAAGAATTTAAAATCCTGGTATTTATTGTATCTTATATCAAGGGCTGCACCTCTTGGGTAAAGACTTGCCTGCACCCACCGTTGCAGTGAATCAGGAATAGTTTGCTGCCAAACAGAATAAACACTTCCATCAGATAATTTGACAGGCTTGTAAATTTGTTTCTTCAGAACATTATCGTAATAGATCCACTGAGTAATGGTATCTCTCGTAATTTCATAATCTGTTTGTTGCGCTTTTGTTAACGAAGAATAGAACAAGCATATTATTATGATTCCAAAAATTAATCGATATTTTTTCATTGTAAGTCTTTAATAATTTTCGTTGGTAAATAGAATTTTAGAAGTAGGCATTTAGTTCGCAAAGCATTTACTATATTTTGTTAGACCCTATTTTCTTTTTTTTCTTGATAAAAAAAAGAAACAAAAAAAATCAAGGCTCCGAATAAAAAGGCTGAAATTATAAATGTAAGCCTAAAATCAAGAAACTCGCCGCCAGAGTAAAATACTTTGAAATTTATGCTGGCTCAAACAGCCTTGATTTCTTAACGGCTTGCATTTAAAATTTCTAGCACTTTTTATTCGAGGCCACACTAGCCTTCATTTGCGAAGTAAATGCCTAATCTAATAAATTTTAAAAGCTAATTAGCAAACATTTTACTAACCAAATCCGGTACGTTTCCTTCACCTCTCATCCCTCCCTGCACACTGATTTCTACACTCCCAAGATCTATTTCTGCTTTACCTCCTAATGGCCCATTCAGTTCTGCACCGGCTTGGGTTTTCACAATTAAATCCGTTGGCTTTAAATCTGCATCTAGCTTTATTGTTACCTTCCCATCAATTGCAATTTTTCCTTTAATATTTTGCGTGATTTGTTTCTCGTAATCTTTAACACCACCTGCAATTGAGATACTGTGCTCCAGGGTTTCCCATGTTACCGGGTCTATTTTTCTGTCCCATCCTACACCAACACCTCTATATTTTGCAGTAATGCTTATCTCCCTACAATTCATACTCGCCTGCACAATGATGGCATTGTATTTAATATCGATCGGGCAATGGCTGTCTTCCCACAATTGCAGTTTACCGTTTACATTCGACGCTTTGTGTTTATCTGTATCCTTACAAATTATTTTTAAAGGCGCAGGTAAAGGATATAGGTTTCTAAATTGATACAATTCACTTAGGTAAGTTTGATACAAGCTATAGAGATCTCCTTCCGGGTTGTTAGGAGTTGTATACCAAGCGGTCCAATACAATTCTTCCTGTAGCCGTTGGTTTAAGAGGCTTTCAACTGCTTTCATATATTGGGTATTTATGGCAGCAAGTTGTGTTAGTTCCAGTGTTTGTGCTTCTAGTTTTAGTGGGCAAATTTGTTTATAGATGGCTTCCATTTTTACCTCATCATCGCCATTCTCACCACCTTCAAATTTGTCAATTTCTTTTAGTAGCTTGTTTATTTTATCATTTATTGGGCTAAGTGATTTATTTAAAATGGCAAGTCTGGCTTTTCTGTTTTCTGCAGCCTGTTCTATTCTTTTTGTGTAAGAAGTAGCATAATCTGTACTTCTGATGGAGTTCAGCATAAGCTGTGCTTGAAACTTATAAACATGAAACAATTTACCAAACTGGTTATTGTATTTATTTACATCGTCTAAAGATTTCATATTCACAGATTGTCGCTGCATTTCTAAAAACTGTTTATTTTCTTGTTCAGATTTTGCATCGTTTAATACTGCTATTTTATTTGGCATATCCATCAGCGTAGCATCAAGGTTTGCAAAAAATTGATTGATGGCTTGCTCATTTTCCTGGGCTTCTGTAACGCTCGAAGGTATTTCGGGCAACACCCATCTTTTTGTAATGGGTACTTCTTTGTAAAATTGTTTATGGTTTGTACATATGAAGTTTGACACATCTTTTCCTGGTGAAAGTTTTGCCCATTGATTATATGTTTCACTACTCAAGCCACCTGTCATAGCTTTTTCCAGGTAGGAAATTGCCTTGCTGGTATTGCCTTCTTTCATTGCTATTTTACCAAGGCTTCGGTTGGCTTCGGGGTGAGTTTCATCTTTTACAACGGCCTTTTCCAGCAAAGTTTTTGCCTTTGATACATTGCCCATACTTAACCATGCTTGCCCCAGGTTATTAAATATATTGCCATTGTCAGGTAGTTTATTGGCAATGTAATCCAGGATAGGAATAGCTTTTTCCGGTAGTCCACTCATGCTTAAACAAGTAGCAAAATTATTGAGCAGCAGGTTGTCTTCCGGCGCTTCTATACATGCTTTTAGCATTAGATAAAGGGCAAGGTCATGCTCCTTGTTTATCCAAAATATTATTCCAACATATCCGGTCTCCCTTTTTTTATTGATGTATTGGGCAGCTTTTTCTTTTTTTGCAGGGCTTAATGCAGCTTGTGCTTTTTGCAGCATAGCATTTAAATAGGCCAGTACTGCTGCTTCACTTACAGGCGTTAATGCAACCTGCCTTACACTTAGCTTAGGAATTTCAGTCAATTTTGAATCGGGAACTTCCGCCATTTTCTTTTTCACTTCTGTAGGATTTTTCCCCATTTTGCGAATGGCATTATCCATCATTTTTTCGGCCTCTTCATCATCTTCCTCGCTATCATATGCCTGTGCTCTTTTTTTACCTTCTGCATTTCTTTTTTCATCAGCTTTTTGTTTTAGGGCAGGGTATAATCTTTCTCTTTCCATCTGTACCATTGCTTGTGTAGTTACTTCAGGAAGGCCCATTTTACGGTAATCATCTGTCATTTTCTGAAAGAAAGTAGTACTGTCTTTTGGTTGTTGTGCGATCACTGAAGCTCCAACACAAAAAATATAAATTAAAAAGATGAATGTTGCTTTCATGTAACGATCAATTAATTGGTTTAAAAAAGTTTTACTCTTTGGTAATTTTTATATTGCTAATGTAGTAGGTATCGTTTTCTGCACTGTTGCCGTTGCAGTCAAACGATAAGGCGTTAAACAAATGAGCAGCAGGAATTGCTTTTTCGTATTCGGCTACCTTATTTCCATTAAGATAAATCTCAAGCTTTTCATCTATTTTTTTTATAGTAACAGCAATGAGATTACTTTTCTTATTGTTGGAGAAACCTTCTGCTGCATACCATTTACTTCCTGTTAAATATCCCTGTGGTGTAGTGAATTTTGTTTCCAGTGTTGCTTCACCATTATTGCCGTTAGCGCCTGGGCGTAGTTTTAATTTAATAAACGATTCGGCATTACCCGGTGAATTTTCTTTTGACAATTGCATGGTTAATCCTTTTGCTCCCCAGGTAAAATTTTGTGCGGCCACAAGATCATACGTCAAGATCAAGTTTTGCGGGAATGACTTTTTTACGGAAGTTGCGCTTATGTTGTGACCTCGCAGCTCTACCCAACTCCCATCCAATCCTTCCCGGTTGGTAACAATGGCAGTAGTACCGTTTGGCGCCAGTCCAGCTTTCCAGCCCAAAGGCTTTTTACCAATGCCATTGGTAGAAAAATCTTCAAAAAAGAAAACGCTTTTATCTGAGGCTAATTTTATTTGTGTTTCAGATGCCCTTCCAGCGACAACCGCTTCTTCATAGGAGGCGGAGCGAATTGGCTTGTAAGATTGTCCCCTTACTTTTTCCGGATAAAAGAAAAAATTGTACAGGTATTCGAAATTGAAATTGTTTAGGATGGATTCATGTAAGGTATTGCCAACAGTATTGTTCAGCCCACCATTCCATGTAACCATAAACCATTGCGGCTTGTCTTTTTTACAATTTTCGGCTATGACCGGGTCTATCTTATATACCGGTAATTTTAAACTGCTTCCTCCATTTCCTTCAAAAACGTCCGGATAGTTTTCCAATAGAATATCCGGTTGGTCAGTGAATATCTCAGCTACTGTACTTAAGTCATTTTTATATTTATCCCGGTTATTCTTGAGTACTGCTAACCTCATTTGGTACCTGTCATCAGCATACTTCCGGGCAGTAGCCCTGGTAGCTTCCGTGTACCATTTTTT
>JBGSMI010000381.1:0-6993 GCA_041740215.1 Ferruginibacter sp. | reverse complement strand
TCACCTGCTTGCCGCAGGCAGGTTCAGCTCTGCTTACCTGCACCTGCAAGGCTCATAGTCCTCGCTTTTCCTTATCGCTTAGCACTACATGGTTTCCCAAATATAGCAACATAAGGTGGTTTGAAAACTCCGTCTGATTCGGCGTCTTCGGAAGTACAACTCATTGTATTTATCGGGATGGTCAGTTAGTCCGTTTCGCTTGAACGCCGCACCATGTAATCCTTTCTATTCAATGTCCTCCATCTGTTAAAGAGCATCAATATCTTAAGGGATATTGTTCAAGTCACACACGTTTGGGGGTTTGCGATGGGCGGGCTTTTCAGCACTGAACTTTATTCGGACCACTGAACTTTTTGTAAGCACAAAACTGTCTAGAGGAGGCGAAACCTCGCCTATTGCAAATGTGCCGTTAGCAGTTGGCATTATTCGCTTGTCAATGTGTTTATTGATTTTTCTACGTTTTCAACTTCAATTACTAACTTCTTGTAATGTTCATCATTTAATTCAACTACAATACTTTTCTTTGGGTCCGATACATCACAGAAAATAGTTCCATCTTTTAGAATATAAGTTCCGGAAGTTATTAAACCTGGTATATGTGTCCCTGGCATTCTTAATCCCTCTATCCAATTAAGATTTTCTTCATTGGGATAGGCTTTAATGATATTTTCCTTGGGAATAGTTACTTGACTTTTTAATGCCCAAAGTTTGTGCAAACCTTTAATTTCAAATATGAAGTTGTCTCCTTGTTTTTCAATTGTTACCATTGTATATTTTATTTAATTATTTATTTTATACCTATCAAAGTTGAAATAATTGTTCTCCAGCCAACATTGCAACGTGGGTAAAAATATGACCAACTATTGCGGAAATGCCTTGTTGTAAACCGTTTTTAATTATTAGCTAGGTCCGGATTTCCACCCCGAGAACGGTTTTACAGTTGCGCAATTAGGACCGCCGTCTTTTCCTGTTCCTGGGACTATGGTTTCATGAACGAGCGAATAATTATTTAAAATTTGTTCTATTGTCTCTTCGGAAATGTTTATTAACGGGATTTTCAAACGACGAGTCCATTCCGAATCTTTCTGACCCGCTGCGGTTCCAATGTCAATATAAATGTAACGTTCGTTTGATGGTCCTTGAACAATAGGTCCTGCAAAATTATATAAAGAGTTTTTTGTCTCTTTTAACAAGATTTTAAATTCAAAACGAAGATCACCCGTGCTCGATTTCTGCAGAAGGATTGTTTCATAGTGATTTCCCGTCCCTTTTTGAATTCCAAAGTCAACTCCAGTGGGAGGTCTCTCTAATATTATTCGTAAGGGTAATTCTCGAATCATTTCAATTAGTTTAGATTTCTAGGAAATTAGGGAGTTCAAAAAAATGGTATTTTTGTCATGACCCTATTAAAAGTGAGCAGGTTTGCAATTGCTACCAACGCAAAAAAATTGGCGAAGGTTTGGTATTAAGTATTCCGTCTGCCCGTACCGATGTTGATTGAAAAACTGTTGTTGAAATTAAGATAGAATGCCTCAAAGTTGCTTGTCCTGCCTGGATTGAAGGTGGGCTTTAGTTGTTGCTGATGCTGACAATGACCCGCCAAACTTTTGCCAATACAATGCTGGCTGTAGTGCGTTTGAAATAAGAGGCTACCATTCTCTTTCTCTAATTGCTTCTTCAATGTCAATGTCAATATTGAAGTAATTAAGAATTTTGTCAACAGTGTCACCGATGGATTCTCGTGCACCTGTTTCAATCTCACTTTCGTTTTCTCCGAATTCATCTTCAAGTTCATTAATTCCTAATGTCATTTTGTCGAATGACGATTGGATTTCATCTTTTGAATGATCGCCCACCTCAATAAATGATACTGTGTTTTTAATTAGGTCTCTGATTTTGTCAACCAGGAAGTTGGGGAAGTATTCATCTTCATACATTTCCTTTAAATACTCAAAGTCGACTGGAAGTTTCTTTGTCATATCTATTATTTGATTTTGTTAAAAAAGCTACTGTTTTTGCCCTCTAATAAATTGGAATATTAGTTACTTGCATGTCGCATTACAGCCAACTTAGTGCATGTGCAGGCTCGTAGCTTCAACGGAGAGCTTGCACATGCACTAAGTTGGTGGTAGCTTTTATTGAAAGCATTCGGAAAAGAAACTCTTTAATGGTTCTGTAATTATGACTTCTCTGCTTGCCCCAATAGCGTTATTTATTCCTTCATGGTCATATTGATTTGCCGTAACTTCTCTTACTATAACTCCTACACTTTTAAGTTTTGATATAAAAGCATTTGAGTAGCCAATTCGTCTGGTACTTCCTCGTTTTGCGACAAAAAATTTGGGATAATTTGTACCACTAAACAAATTGTTAATCGATGAAGCCTCAAACCAATGTTTATTTTCTTGGCCAAAGGCATTTAGGTAAACTTGGTTATTTTCATTCCCACGTGCGACAACATCATATCCTTCTGTATCTATGCAGGCGACTCCTTTAATCAAATTCAAATCTATACCTCTCGTTGGTAGAAACAGATTACTTGTCCCTGTTAAAGCAACTAATTGAGCACCTGCACTGTGTCCTAAAAATGCTATTTTTTCTTTGTTTCCACCATAGTTTCCTATGTTGTCATAAACCCATTTTACAGCGTCTGCAACATCATTATGATGGGTTGGATACATCACTCTACTGGAGTCTGTGCTATAAGTTTTGGGACTTAGTCTGTAATTGATGCTAATTAAAATATAGTCCAAAGATGAGAACAGATTTTGTTTGTTAGTCATATTGTTTGCTTTATCGCCAATAGCAAAACCGCCTCCGTGAACGTAAATAATAACAGGTTTTTGTGGGCTTGTCTGTCCGTAATGGTATATATCAAGACTGAGTAAATTTGCATCTACTCCATTAACAGAGTTATACTGAATTGTGTTTTTAGTATAATAATTAGTAGCGGGGGAAACATTATTGTATTCTTTTGAACAACTTGAAAAGACTAATATGGCTATAAACAAGAAAGACATTTGGCAGATAGATTTCATTTTTAAAATTAAAATCTGTACTTAGACATCATTAAAGTCAAATGGTTTAATCGTGGTTATCGTTCCTTTCTAAAATTGCAGCCAACAGCGGGCAGGGCTTTCTGCTGTGCTGGTATTCATTGAATGTCCTGCCCGGAAACTCCTCCCAATAAAGATTTAAAAGTACTAGATAAAAACTAAAAGCCCAACAGAATTCCGTCCGCCGAAACCAATGATGATAGCGAAATACGGCCGAAGATTACAACGTCAAGCCACACCTTTAGATTTGTATTTAGTAAAATTACTAATAAACATACTACTATTACAACCTTTCTTTTTTGCTTCTTTTTTCTTTGTTAACAAGTGTGTAAATGTGGATAAAATAGCATCTTACTCCAATAACCTGCCAGCATAAGCGAATTACAGCCACACAAGACTTAAAGGTCTATTGCAAGTTCTAATCTTATGCTGGTTTTTTTTGAGCAAGGAATCAAATAGAAAATAGGGAATAATAGTCCCATTATTAAGGTCTTGATTGGTTCAAAAATTCAGGTTGCTTCTTTCACTTTCTAAATAGTTAATGCCATGAGTAGCATATTCAAAAATTTTGTAGGTATCGACATATCAAAGACGTGGTTTGATGCAGTATTGGTAAAAGCAGACAATTCGAAAATCATTGCTCACGAGCAATTTACCCAGAAGCCGGAGGGCTTTTTAAAAATGCAGGCCTGGCTACTAAAACAGGGCGTACTACTGGATGATCAAACGCTTTTTTGCATGGAGTACACCGGCATATACAACAGCGGTTTGGTTCAGTACTTGGTAAAATGTAAGGCATGCCTTTGGGTAGAAATGCCACTTCGTATCAAAAAGGCTGGTGGCTTTGAAAGAGGTACCGACGATAAAGCTGCTGCTGCTAAAATAGCGTGGTACGCGCTACGCTATCAGGACAAAATCCGGCTCTGGCAGCCTATTGACAGCAATATTGAGTCTATTAAGCATTTGATTGCCCAGCGGGACAGAATTGTAACTGCGATCAATTTACTTACCGTTCCTGTAAATGAATTATTAGCAGTTGGCTGCACAGCCGATGCTAAAATATTATCTCAATTACAAAAGGTGTCAGTAGCGGCAATGGAAAAATCAAAGCTGGCAATTGAAACGCTCATTGCTATAACGATTCGAAAAGACGAACAATTAAATTCTAAAGTAAATCTGGTAGCTTCTATCAAAGGCATAGGCCAGGTAACTTCGGTTGCGTTGATGGTATATACCAAAGGTTTTACTGCTTTTGAAAATGGCAAGCAACTGGCTTGTTACTGCGGTGTAGTGCCTTTTACTAAAAGTTCCGGTACCAGTGTCCGGTATAAATCCACGGTAAGTCCCTTTGCCAATATGAAGCTTAAAAAACTATTGCATTTGTGTGCCATGTCGGCCATTCAAAATGATGTAGAAATGAAGACTTATTTTGAGCGAAAGGTTGCAGCCGGAAAAAATAAAATGAGCGTCATTAATGCAGTCAGAAATAAGCTTATCCACCGGGTATTTGCGGTACTGCGAGACGGACGTGAATATGAGAATAATTACGTTCGGAAATGTGCATAACTACCAAAATAAATAGTCAAAAATTGACTTGGCGGTATCATAGAAAACTTGCACAAAGTAACCCAATGTTGGGCGTAGTTTTAATAGTAAACATATTCATACTCTTCGATAAAAGGAGGTTTGTTGCCATATGATGTTTCCTTTTTTACAAGGTCATTATATTCGTTATAGTAATATTCTACGCTTTTAGTGCCAACATTCTTTCCTTTACTTTCTTCATTAATTGTTTGTTTTTTATTATTATACTGATATCTAGTTGTAACTGTTCTATTGCCAGATTGTCGTTGAACTATTGAAATATTCCCATTTTCATCATAAGAAAATTCGAAAGCAAATTTTTCTCCTGTCCAGGCAGATTCAAGCTTTATGATTCGATTAGCGCTATCGTAATACCTATTTTCATAACTACCTGGCTGTTCAGTTCTAATTAAGTTTCGATTTTTATCATACTTATAAATTGTACTCCAAGATTTTTCTTCTTCTTTAATCGGATATTCATTACGAATAATAATTTTTTCTTCTTCTAAACTATCGTATTGATTATAGATATATTGATGAATGTTTGTAGTCGTTAAAGTTGAGTCGCCAATTTTAGCATACACCCATTTGCCATTCTCAAGTTTTTCATTTGAAGTTTGATAATTAAATGTCATTTGTTTTTCTTCGATAATTCTTTTTTTGTTGTCAAGTTTATACTCATAGAAATCTTTATACACTGGCAATAAATTACAATAATAAAATACACAAAGAACTACTCTATCGTCTTGATACCAATATTCGTTTTTGTTTGTGTACAAATAGAAAGCATCATCTTTGGAACAGCAATTAGAATCTTTACATGATTCTGTTTTAGAGATTATTTGTCCTGTTATTGAATAAATAGTTGTGGCTTTTAATTTTCTAATTGGTAACCCGATGGATTGTGTTTCGACATTGTATTCTCTCTTTTCTTTGATTTTTTTAGTATCAAATTTATTTGTCGAAATAAGTGTTATAAAAATTAAAAGTAGGTATTGCATGTTGATTGAAAATTACGCCCAACGTAAAAGCATTGACGTGTGGCTGGAATTCATGGCTGTGTCTGCCCGGCTACCAATGCCTTGCAAAGGTAAAATGTTTCAAGTAAAAATATAAAGCCCAATAGATTTCCTTTCGCCCGAACCACAGCCCAATAGCATTACTCCCGCTCAATGGCATTTGCTTCAAGCCAGCCATATTGCCAATGCGAATGTTGTAGGCAGGTTTTCTCACTTCCAACCTAAAAGCTTTTTCACCCATTGTTTGAACTTTTCTATTGTTGCTTTCTTCGGTTGTACATTGTCAAAAAAGTCAGGATTAAACTGAAGGTCTTTGTTCTCTTTGAGTAATTTATCAGCCATTTCATAAGGATTGAAACCATCAACTGGTTTCACAATGCCCTTAAACTGTTCAATCACTTTTTCAATGGGCATTCTCAAATTTGAAGCGTCTATTTCCGCAAGTTCAAGAGTTCTTATGTAACCATAATCACCCATTGTCAGGTTATAATCACTCCAAGAACTTTTACTTTGTTCCCATAACCCAAATGCACTTTCATTAATGTATAGCTTCTTTTGAACCGTGTCAATTACAACGCATTCGTAAGTAGCTTCATCTTCTTCTTTTGGTAAGCCAGTTTGTAATTTGTCTTTAACCATGGGAATAATTTCTTTACCATAGCTGACAATTGCTTCAATGTTTAAATTACCAGTTTTAATAACCCATAATTCATTATCTTGTTTAATGATTACAACAGCTGTTTCCCATTCTTCAATTTTATCTGTCAGTACATCTTCTTCTGAACGTTTATAAAGATCTGGCAATTCCTGTTGAGAAATATAGTCAACGTTTAAAATTTTTTCTACATCGTACATTCTATTATTCAGAAAATTCACTGCCCATCCTTTCCACTTTTTCGCTAATTCTGAAACGTAATAATCTGTCACGGAAGTTTCTCTTGAGAACTCCTTTGTCCAAAAATGCAAATGTCGAAATTCAATGTCAAGCACAACGCAACCCTCAATCCAAGGTTCATTCATTATAAATTCATTGATTTGACAAGCATTTATAAACTCTAAAAATCTTTGCTCGCCAAGATATAAGTCCGATGCAATGCAGTTAGCCCTCCAATGATTGTAATGGATTGTCGATTTGTCGCCATTCTTTATAATGTAATTTGCTCTTTGTCCCATTTGAGGTGTGTCCAATAAACTTGCCACCAATCGGGTCACGCAAAGGAATTTCACCCTTACGTTCCCACAGTTCCGAACCATCGGAACGTATGTGAAAGTCTCCTTTCATACGGCTCTTCTTGTTTATAAATCGCAAAATTACGGATGCGCCAATTATTATT
>JBGSMI010000355.1:0-21264 GCA_041740215.1 Ferruginibacter sp. | reverse complement strand
ATTCATCTCTTACTGCTGTGTATTGTTGATAAAAGCCTGCATCTTTTTTCTCGTAAAGGCTTGGTAAGAAAACAGGTTTATCATTTTCACCAGCGATATAAGAAACAAAACCGACCCGGCCATTGTGAACCACCAATGTGCCCTCTTTATGATATGGGCTAAGATTAGTTAATGCCTCTAATTGCCCATCATTTTTATTAAACGGGATATGAAAAGTTGATTCGCCTTCATTATGAAATTGATGATTGTATTCCTGTAGTTTGTTGGGTAAGCCAATAAGCTCATTATGAATAGCCGGGGCATTCATCCAGTTTGCTGGAAATTGTATTTCATCAACATTGGAGTACAGCTTGTAAACATATTGTTTAAAGGCCAATGATTTGGCAGTAACCAAGACAAATGTCTCATGCGCTGGCTTATCAGTAGTTTTGATAAGGTTGGCTATCCTGGCTGATTTCCTATCAACAACAGTAGCGTCTAATCTGTTGATATAAGCTGATGCCCGGTTAATGTTTGTCGCCGGGGTAATATCAAATAATCCCAATTGAACAACACTATTATCGGGGTTGTTTTCCGGAATGGGCAGATAAGTTAATTGCTTGCCGGTTGCAATAGTTTCCTGCGTAACTTTTAATTCAAACGCTTGCTTGTTGAAGTGTTGGATAATCCCATAAGTTATGGTACTAGCTAACTTCTCTTTTAAATCGTTTATATCACCATTCTGCCATACAGTTTGAGTGGCTTTTCCATATTGATTCTTACCTGCTTTTATTTCATTCCCAAGAATAATTTCGGGGTGCTGTTGTATAAATTGATTGACGGGATATTTACCAAACTCATTCTCAGCCTCGATTGTATTGACTAATAATTCTTCATTTTCTGAAATGGATTGTTTGTTGACATTCTTTTGCACAATCAATAAATGACTGGGTGCTTCTGTATTACCGATATCCTTCATTAAATTATCGGGCAACACATTCAAACTGATAAAATTGGCATGATTAAAAACATACTCCCGTGCCTCTCTATTTGATGGGCTGCTTAAAAAAGCATCGGTTGTTATAAATGCCAGTAAGCCGCCATCTTTTATTTTATCTAATCCTTTTGCAAAAAAGTAGTTGTGAATTTTACCTGTTAATGACTCATGATTAATTGTATCGTCAAATACCCGAAAGCTACCAAATGGGATATTGCTTACAATTAAATCAAACTTTCCATTTTCATCATTGGAAGTGCCTTCAAAACCTATCACCTGCACAGAAATAGGGACGGGTATCGAACTACTCAAAGCAGTCAATACCCGTCCCGTCAGCATATCTTTTTCTACAGCAGTAATGTTTTGCAATGAGGGGAAAGTGTTTGCAGCTTCGTTTACAAATACACCGGCACCAGCACTTGGTTCATAGATGTTTTTAGGTTCAATCCCTTGTTCTGTTAAAACAGCAAATACAGTTTTAGGAATAATTTCAGGAGTATAAAAAGCAGTGAGGATGCTATTCTTTATAGAATCAATGGCCTGCTTATAATCTGCTTCATTTAGATGCTGCTGTAATAACTTGTGCAGTTCAATAATGCCTGGGTAGAGATTTAAATCTTCTTTGGATGCTTTTAGCTTCATCCATTCTTCCTTTGGTGCATTTGGATACAATACCACTTTTAAGCCACCAAAGCCTGCATAACGTTTTAATGCTTCTACCTGTTCAGGTAAAAGCATTTGGCCTTCCTTCCATTCTAATGCAATCTGGATGGCGGCAATATTATCCTTCAGTTTTTGTTGACTGTTGTAACCCATCTTTCACATTTTCATTCCCACTTGTTACACCTTCTAAATACTCACCTATGCTTCCAAGAATAGCATAGCGAATAAATTGATTGTCCTCATTTTCTACTGAAAAATTTAAATCGTCAAATACTGATTGGCATTGGCCCATCAGATTGATAATCTCAAACTTTAAGGTTCCGGATTCTTGTAATTTGCTATAAGTAGATCCAAATTCTTCCTCAAGCAGTTTGCTTATATAATTAAATTTAGATGGCCGAAGGTCTTGTGTTAGTACATCCATACACGTATCCTCTATAATGTATGCAGGCTCCCCATTTTCCAACTGTTTTATTAAAGCTCTAACTGTACTTATTTTATCAGTCAGGTATTCAGTTACCTTTCTATCTTCTTCTAATTGAAACAATAAATCAGGGTTATTTTCCCTGATATATTCATGAAGCTTATGCATTAATGTATCCTTCATAACGGTTGTTTTAATCTATACTCCGAAGAATGATTTTAGCACTGTTGCTACAATTACCAGGAACACACAACTGCCAAACCATGCCGCTGCCACCTTGCCGGTATCCTGATCGCCGCTATTCCATTTTTGATACACTTTAACTGCACCAATAAGCCCTACAATGGCACCTACAGCGTACATCAGGTTTGTACCGGCAGCGAAGTAGCTCCGCACTTGTGTATTAGCAGCATTAATACCGGCATTGCCATTTTGAGCTGATACATAAAAAGAAATCAGCAGAAAAAAAGCTGTTGTTGTTAAAGCTATTATTTGCTTTGTGTTTGGGTTTCTTTCTCTCACTTTTTTCATAACTCTCTTTTTTTAATGATGAAGAATTTTAAAATGCTCCACTGTACCATTCTATCACACTTGCTTTTCCTGCACACAGGTACAATGAAGCATTTATAATTTTAGTCAATTCCATAAGTTGTTTAAGTCCTTTTGTTGGAGTAAGGTTGGGTATTTTAAATTGATTTCCTTTAGCACAGCATCTTCCAAATCCTTCCTGCAATCTGCATTTTTTATTGCCGGATATTTTATACAGATTGCTTGCAGGGAATTGATCATTTCTTCTTTTGTTATTTCAGCTTCATTTGCTCCCTGTACAAAAGCGGTTACCTCATCAGTAAAAGATTGAACCAATGGCGAAATATCAATTTCCAACGAAGGTTTAGTCAGGTAATTCTCATGATTTTCTGAAGCTGCAAATTCTTTTAAATTTGATAACGCCGCTGTTGTATTAAGTAAATCAACATCTACTTTTCTGATTCCGATAATACGCAGGATTTCCCATTTGTAAAACCAAAATCCGGTTAGAACATAATAAATAATAAGTAAAAGTATAATGGCAGAAAAATACTGCCCCCAGGTAATTGAATTAAACATAGCTTTTAATTTTTCTTGTTCACAAATCAGTTTCTCTTTAAAATTCTTGTTTAGAAATAACTTGCAAAAACATTTCCAAATGCCAGCTATCAGGGGTAAACGAGGTAGGACAACCCCGCTAAGTAAGTTGAAAATGAAAGATGTAGTGTTCGGAAATTAATCGAATTCGGTATTAAGCAATTCTGATGGGGTTACTTCTAAAGCTTTGGCTAATTGAAGAATGGTATTGAAAGTAATATTGATCTGGCCTTTTTCAATTTTGGAGATTTTGCTATTGTCGATATCGCAGGCGTAAGATAGCTCCCGAAAGCTTAAACCTTTAGCCTCCCTAAGTTTTTTAATATGTAAGCCTAACTTATTTAGATTGGTTTTATCGCTTTCCCGAATCATTGTTTCAGATTAAGAAGCAAGATGATTCAACTGTGCAGAAATAATGCGGTCCAATAAGACCGCATTCCAAAAGTTCTCTTTAATTTTGAGGTAAATCTGAATAAAATGCAACCTTCTCCACTATTACAACAGCCGATAAACGAACTGAACTTATCGGAAGGATTTAAAAAAATGGCGATCCAGCATGATTTTAGAAATTTGAAGGATATCGTTAATTGGCCTGTTGATATGCTATTAATGCACAATGATTTTACTTATCATATTTACCAGGAGTTGAGGGAGTTTTTGAAAGAGAATAGCTTGCTTTTTCTATTGAAAACTGGAAAATCACAACTTACCTAAAATATTAATCCATTTAAACAGCATATCCCTTACTGCATTTACCGTAACCTTATCCGGCGCATGATACTTGGTTTCCAGGCTTCCAAATGAGATATCTTCTCTTTGTAAAGTAGTAAATATTTTGGCTGCAATACGAAGCATCGGTGCCACAGTGCGGTTAATGATTATTTTATCAATAACCAGTAATCGGATGATTAATGCCAGCTTTGCAACAGATAAGGAAGTATGAATTTTATCATCATGCACACTTATCTTGCCTTCGGCTTTTTCGGGAGTTTGCAGATTATCCAGGTATTTTACTTCTTCATCAATCCAGCCATTGATTTGTTCCTTCAATGATGGCATGTTTGGGTTGTAGCAACAGTTTAATTTCGATGGTAATTGATTTATATTCTTCTGTTCAAACCGAAGGGCGGTTACCTTTTCTTTATTGGTGCAAAGATGTTCCGTGATGTGTTTTAACCACTCGTATTGATAAGCAATGAAATTATCCTCATTGAAATTCATGTAATGCAATGCATCAATAATCACTTTAGTTGATTGAAGAGTCTTTTGCGTTTGCAATTCATTTAGTAAAGTTTTATAGTAGGTCAACTGACTATAACTAATTGTCATTATTTCATCGCCCAGCAAATGATTAAAACTTTCAGCTATAATATCTATTAAAGCGGTATCGATATTTCCCTGTTGTGAAATAGCATTTTTAAATCGCTTCAATTGCTTTTTTAGATCTTCCCTGGCGATTGTAAAGTAAGGTTCAGGCACTTTCTCATTTCGGTCGAAGTAATCTCCAAAGAAGTTTTCTATAAAGTCTAGCGTTCCCTGAAGGTGCTGGCTAATTGAATCGTATAACCTGGATATGTTTTCACTTGCCGGTGTGGCTTTCCTGTACGAAAAAACGGTGTCTAACATACGGATAAGAAAGCCCTGGTTAAGTTTTACGTAGAGTTCCTTATCGCTGATATTGCTTTTACCAGTTAAATCTTCAATAAGCATTGCCCTGATGGTTTGTTGATCATTGTTAGATTCACTTAAAATCAGTTGCACTGCTTCAGAAGTAAATAATTCGCCATCAATGTCCAAAGGATTAAGTTTGGCGTTTATTAACTCAGTCCATTTGTGCAAAACCATGGAAGGTGTAGCGTTCTGAAATCCGTTACCTTTTAAATGACCGAATAGTAAAGGAATTTGTTTTGTGGTGTTACTTCTCATTTTCAACTGCTTCTTTGATTCGCTATTTATAATCAAAGTTTAAGCCTACGTTCTTAAAAGTTATAAGCAAATGATACTATTTTCATACGCAGAAATGAGTATTTACACTTAAAAGAACGAAAATCAACTGTTTAAATTTGAAAAGTAGTGGTTGATGCTTTTTCGTTTACGAAAACTCAAGCTTATTGATGAGCTCGATTTTGTTGGAGACTTGTAGCTTCTCGAATATATTTTGGGCATGTTTGGTAACGGTTCTCTCTGCAATAAAAAGGGTATCTCCAATATCCTTGTATTTTTGTCCCTGGCATATTAATTTGGCAATAGCTTTTTCCCTTGGAGTAAGCCGGTACAATTCGCAGTTTTGTTCAAATGTATTGGACCCCCCTTTAACCGGAGAGACATTATTTACATTAAGATGACTAAATGCCTTGTTCCAAATGGCTTTTTTTTGTTTTCCGGCATTAGATAAAATTGAATCAACCTTAACCAATAGTTCTGCAATAGAGAACGGCTTGGGTACATAATCTATGGCTCCCAACTGTAAGCCCTGTAATTTATCCGTATGGCCGGATTTTGCAGAAAGGAAAATAAATGGAATATGAGAATAGGAGGAACTTTTGGATATGATTTTTGCAAAATCATATCCATCTACTTTATCCATCATAATATCGGTAATTATTAAATCGGGCATTACTGTTAACTCCTTTATTTTCTTAATCGCATCGTTTCCGTTTAAGGAAGCATGCACATTGTATTTTTGGCTAAGTTTTTTATATAAATAATTTAGCATGGTTACATTATCCTCCACAACAAGAATAGCCTGCTTTTCCACATCATAAGCTCGCATTGTAGTATCCAGCATTACTCTATTGACTACTACCGCTTTGATAGCAGGCTTTGAAATTATTGCTTCAATTTTTGCATCCGTATATGATTTTAATAAAATTAAGATTTCAGTACCCGGCGTAATCTTTGGGTTGCTAATTATTTTAATTTCACCGTTTAAATCTTCAACTACTTTCTTCACAATGGGTAGCCCCAGCCCCATTCCCTGGATATTTGACTTATTGTTGGTAAGCTGATAGTATGGTTCAAATACTTTTGTTTGCATTTCGATGGGAATCCCTTTGCCGAAATCTTTAACTGAGAATAAAATGGCATCGTCCCCGAGTTTAAGTGCAATTTTAATAATACCTGCATCGTCAGAAAACTTGATGGCATTTTCAACAAGGTTATTTATTATCCGATTAATTGATAATGGATCGGCCTTTATAAATATCCCATCATCAATAGCCTCTATTATTTCAATATTGTTTCCAGATGCATATTGTTTGAATAAAAGAGCGCTATCTTTTAATTGTTCACTAATATTACAAACCTGATTGTGGTTGTAAAAGGCAAATCCTTTATTGAATTTTTCGAGGTCGAAAAGGTTAACGATGTCACCGGATATTTTATCAAGGTTTCTTTTTACAATATTAAGTTCTTCCGATGGGGCATTCATGCTGATATATTCTTCCAGGTAATTATTGATTAGCGTTAGAGGCGTTTTTGTTTCATGTGCAAGATTTACAAATGTATTTGTCCTTTGCTCATTTATCATTTCCAATTCCTTTGTCCTTTTTTCCACTTCCTTTTTCAAATCGCTATTCCAGTTTAAAAGCTGAACTTCAGACGTGATGAGTCGCTCATGTTCTGTGCGCATTTCTTTGATATGGCGTTTCATTTGTAAAGCAAACAATGAAAGGAATCCGAAATTAGTTATATAGGCTTCCATGGCTTGACCCATGTTTAAAAAATCGATTACAGGTAACATAACCCATGGTGTTAAACTTAAGAGTAATACTGCCATTTCCTCCCGGGATTCTTTACTGGAAAAATCGTTATTATATTTATACCGGATTGCCTTTACCATGCTGACGATAACCCATGGCGCATATACCACTGGAAGAATTAATAAATCTTTAGCGACGTCTAATTTGTTAGTTAGGTCAAATACAATTACAAAAACCAGATACGGTATAATAAGGAAAAGATAGATGCCTTTATAGGCATGAAATTTCATTTTCTCTAATGAGAAAGCCATGTAAACGTAATAGGGAAAATAACAGGGCGTAATAAATCCTGTTGCATAAGCCAACGTTACTTGTAGGAAATATGAGCCTGGCATACTTTCGTCAGGCAGTAGCCCTCCTGTAATGTTGTAAGCAATGAGCAGGAAAATCAAGACAATATTCAGGTAAGCAGTCTTATCATCCGGTCTGGCAAGCCTATAAATGAGCAGGTAGAAAAAGATAACAATTTCTATGCTCACAAAAATAAATGTGACAATATGCATTTGGGTACCTGGAATCAGCATATTGATTGGTTTAATTTATTCTCTCTTCAAAAAATAAAGCTTGTAGTCAAAATCTAATTCATGATAAATTGAAAAGCCAAATTTCTCATACCATGGAATGTTCTTGACTGTTGAAGTTTCTAAACAAATTTGTCGGTTTTGCTTTTTTGCTTCACTAATAATTTCATTCATTAATCGGCTTCCAATTCCTTTATGTTGATTGTTAGGCTCCACACCAATAAACCATAAATAGTATAATAGCCCTTTTGGATGCACTTGCTTTATTTTAGCTTCCCTTCTTATCGCTTTTTGTAAATTGGGTAACCCCAAACAAGCAACGGCGAATTCAACATCCAGCAGAATTGACTTTATAGTTGTTCTTTTTTTATCCGGAAATATGAGTAAGGCGCAACCATTTTTGTCATCCGATAGAAAAATGTCTCCAAATAGGTTGCAGACATCATAAGAGTATTCCATTAACTTCTTAATTCTCTTTAATTTGTTATTATCCTGTTTGATAATATAGTTTACACTTTTATTATCTGCAAATGATTTCGTTAAGATGGACACTACCCAATCCCTGTCTTCGTAATTAGCTCTAATCATAAAAATTAGTTTTTAGCCATTGCTCTTAAATATTAGTATCAATTTCTATACCGAGAAGGCTAAAAGATATGATACTAAGCTATTTAGACTCAAAATGTTAGGGCAAGCCAGTGGCCAATAATTAATTTCTTAAACAAACCTTATTTTCTGTAAGGTATTGTCAAAATCAACGTCTGTACAGAAATGTGTAGACTAATCATTAAATCAACATTTGAAAATTATGAGGAGAAGAAGAATAGTAAGAAGTATACTTTTGTGCAACTGCTTGTTTTTTACAATATTTATTTCTCCAGGATTTACCTATGCAAATTCCATTACAAAAATAACTATGGTGACTGTGCCGGATTCCGTATTACTTAAACTTTCTGAGAGCCTATTATATAAAGTAAAAACTGAAGAGCCTACCGAAATTATTGAAAAGGAATTGGCATTCATAGATAAAAAACGAATTGTTGAAGGATTGGTTAACGACGATGCCATTAAAACGTTTTGGATAAATATATACAATGCCTGGTTTCAGATATTGGCAACACGAGATAAGAAGAAAAATCCTGAAATATTTTCTGGCAAGCTAATTCCAATTGCTGGTAAAAAGATTAGTCTGGATGATATTGAGCATGGCATCCTTCGTAAATATCGCTGGAAATATAGCAAGGGTTATTTACCAAAATTGTTTCCGGGTAAACTTATTAAACAACTGGCGGTAGCAAAAATTGACTACCGCATTCATTTCGCATTAAACTGCGGTGCTAAAAGTTGCCCACCTATAGCATTCTATTCATACAAAACTATTGATACGCAATTGAACGTAGCTGCAAGATCATTTCTTAGTGGAGATACCGAAATTGATGATATTAAAAAGGAAGTTCGTGTTTCTAAAATTATGAGCTGGTTTATTGCTGATTTTGGAGGCAAGCGAGGAATTAGAAAATTAATTACAAAGCTGCTGCAAAAAGATGTAAATAGTTACGGGATTAAATTTAAACCTTATAATTGGAATGAAGCATTGCATAATTTTGTCGAGTAAAATGTATTAATTTATATGCTTGATTAGTTGACTAATAAATCATATAAAAAGAAGTTAAATTGTCCATTTTTTTTTAAATCCATCAATACAATTTATGTATTCCAAAATAACTGTCGCTTTCATTGGTATATTTTTTTGTTTCAGTGCATGTAAGCAAAAATTATCTGCCGATGAGTATAATAAAGCTGCATCAAGTCCTGAATTTTTTCATAATTCGTCAATACAGTTAACAGATGTAATTGTGCATGATATTTTCAAACCTCCTGTTGCCAGCCGGATTTACACCTATGCCTACCTTGCTGCCTACGAAACCATGCGTAAAGAACATCCAGAGTATAAAACTATGGCTGGTTTAATTAACCAATTTAGCCCGGTGCCTGAACCAGAGCGGGGTAAAGAATACTGCTTTTCATTAGCGGCAGTGGTATCCTTTAATAGTGTTGGCGAAGAGCTTACTTTTTCAAAAGATTTGTGGAAGACATTTACCGACTCTCTTTACCAAAAATTTAAAGATATGGGAATACCAGATGATGTTTATGAAAGGTCTGTATTGTATGGAAAAAAAGTTGCAGAACACATTCTTAAATACTCCGATTCTGATAATTATAAACAGACAAGGAGTGGTGAAAAATACACCGTCAAAAATGAGCAAGGCAGATGGGTGCCCACACCGCCAACTTACGCATCAGCCTGCGAACCACAATGGAATGAAACCAGGTTTTTTACGCTGGATTCTCCATCACAATTTAAGCCAGCCCCATGTGCAAAATATGACATGGACCCCCAAAGCAATTATTATAAATTACTTAAACGTGTTTATGACTTAAGTAAAAATCTAACTCAGGAACAAAAAGATATAGCCTACTTCTGGGATGATAATGCATTTGTAACAAATGTATCAGGACACCTTATGTTCGCATCCAAGAAAATGACACCGCCTGGCCATTGGATTGCGATTGCAAGAACCGTTATGAAAAATAAGAAAATTGACTTAATGAAATGTACTCAAATTTATGCGGTAACTGCTCTGGCTTTGCATGACGCCTTTATTGCAAGTTGGGATGAAAAATATAGCAGTAATAGAATAAGGCCCGTAACTGTAATTGGTCAATTTATTGACCCAGACTGGATGCCTTTTCTTGAAACACCTTCGTTTCCGGAATATGTAAGTGGGCATAGCGCAATTTCAGCTTCGGCTGGAACAGTATTAACTTATTTGCTCGGTGACAGTATTCCGTTTACTGATTCTACCGAATTTATATACGGTCAAGGAGTTCGCAGGTTTTCATCTTTTAAACAGGCTTATAGTGAAACTTCAGATAGCCGTTTGTATGGTGGTATTCATTACAGGGATGGAGTGGATGCCGGCATGAAACAGGGAGAAGAGGTGGGCAATTGGGTTTTAAAAAAATTAAGATTTAAATAATAATTACTTTGATTATTTTAATGAAATAGTAATTCTCATATTACCATCCCACATAATCCGGAGGCTTAATTCCATTCAGCCTTAGATACACTAATATCTGTGCCCGGTGATGGGTTTGATGATCATTCAAAAGATTTATAATTTGAAGTTTTTTCATAGGGCCTGCAAAAAATGTTACGGTATCTGAAAGATGTGTAGTTTCAAAATGCTGTAATGTGTTAATGGCGTAATCGTATACCTTGTTCAATACGGAAATTATTTCTTCTTTTTTCTGAACTTTTGAGTCTGTCTTTTTAACTGGATTTTCTGAAGTTCCGAGATATGATGAACATAACCATCCTATATTGGAAGAAAGATGCAGGAGCTGTTCTCCAAAACTCATTTCACCCTGAATAGGGCTAAATGAATATTTATCTTCTGGCATCAGATTGGCCACTTTTATGGTATATTCTTTTGCATGTTGCATTTTTGCTACAGCCGCACTTAAAAAAAGTGAATCATTTTTTTGAGCCTGCACGGAAAAATTGAAAAGTAACCCTGCCATCAGGCATTTGATTGATAAATTCATAAAATTGTTTTGACAGGTAAAAATAGATAAAAACGTCATAAAAATTAAGAATAGAATTATGGTAGTTTTTGTCATGAATGTCTCAATCATACGTCTTACCTTTTATGAAAGCATTGGTTATATCGGGCGGTGGCAGCAAAGGCGCATTTGCTGGCGGAATTACCGAGTACCTTATCAATGATTGTGGGTATAAGTATGATCTTTTTGTGGGTTGCTCAACCGGCAGCCTTTTATTGCCACACCTTGCTATTGGAGAAGTCGAAAAAATAAAAAAGATATATACTTCCATAACGCAACAGGATATTTTTAGTATTTCTCCATTTCGTATCCATAAAACAGCCAGTGGATTCGATACAAGTATCAATCATTTTAATACGCTCCGTACCTTCCTGAAAGGTTGCCCCACTTTTGGTGAAAGCGAAAGCTTACGAAGCCTCATTAAAAAAAGTATCAGCCAGGAAGATTTTGAAAGAATTGGGCAACTCAACAAGAAAATTATTTTTACTGTTTCAAACTTAACAGAACAAACCGTAGAATATATTCAATCTAACAACTGCAGTTATGAGGATTTTTGTGACTGGGCCTGGGCTTCTACCAACTTTGTACCGTTTATGAGTGTTTTTGAAAAGAATGGATGCCAATATGCGGATGGTGGTTTTGGTAGCCATATACCCATTTATTCTGCATTAGAAAATAATGCTTGCGAAGTAGATGTAATCATACTCGAAAATGAACAACCTATTCGTAAACAGCCATTGGGCCGGAATGCTTTTTCTCTTTTATTAAAAACCATGAACTTTATGGCAACTCAAATCAGTATTAAAGATTTGATGATTGGTAAATTAATGGGCATGAACCGAAAGATAGATATTCGCATTTATTATACTCCCAGGCAACTCACTGAGAATTCACTGATTTTCGACCCGGAGTTAATGAGTAAATGGTGGGAAGAAGGATACCAATACGCAAGGAATAGTGAACCTATCTGCTATTGCCATAAGCCAATTTAGAAAAATAACTTAAACATGATAGGTTGATTAGATTACTTGCTCAATAGAAGAATAAACATCCTTTTAGGCTACTTGTTAACCATACTTATTCAGCAACAGGTTTCCCATTAAATAAAAGACTTTTTGATAACGCAATCAATTCTACTTTACTCTGAAAACCACTTACTTTGTTCATCAACTTCCCATCAGGTGTAAGAAACAATAAAGTGGGTGTTCCTGTAATTTCAAAATCTCTCACCAGTTCTTTCCCTTCTTCAGATTCAATGTCAACCTGTGCATTTATAAAATGAGTGTTGAAAATATCTCCAATTTCTTTTTCAGGCAGCACTGTTTTTATCATTTCCTTGCAGGATGAACAATAGCCTGCATGTGCAAACAGGAATATAGGTTTGCTTTCCTTTTGCGCTATCAATTGTTTAAGTGAGATGTTTGAAAATTGTATCCCATTTTTAGATTCAAATGAAGCCTTTTCGTTTGAAGAGCTGCTACATGCATTTAGTAATACAACAGCAAACAACAATGTAAATAATGCAGTTATAGAAACTGTAGAAAGATTAATTAATTTTCTCATTGTTAAAATATTTAAAATTGTGAACAGCCCTCACTGAAAAGAGGGCTGTCACTTAAATCACCATCAACCAATCCATAAAACCATCTTTTTCAATTAGCCCTGCGCTGCTGTAATTTCTTTAATAATTTCTTCAGCAGAACTTGTAACACTCAATGTCTTAATAATTTTTTTGGTTTTTGAATCCACAAGAAAAATAATCCCGGTAGCTTTTGAATCTTTAATAGAATTAAGAACATTAATTTTCTTTAATTCCCCCTCTGATTTTGCAATTGTTTGCTCGTTTGTAAAATCATGTGCTACAAACTTTACGTTTAAATTTTTGCATGCAGGCATCACTTCATTCATAACTTTGGCTCCATTGGCCTGGCAAACAGGGCACCACTCAGCTTTATTAATTACAGCATACACTTTAGGCGTAGCGGATTTTGACTGTGCATTTGCCGAAAGGGAAATGGACGAACCAAGGATTGCTATAAAAGCAAACAACATTGATTTAATTACTACATTTTTCATACTTGTATTTTTTAGATGTTATAAAATAAATTATTGAACTGTGCCAAACCTGGTGCCGATATAAAACGAAAAACCATTAATATTTCCACCTTGCACCTTAGCCGGGGAGGCCCAGTACGACGCATCGAAATAGAGTGTTTGAAAAAAGTTTGATTTCGTTTTGTAAGCAATTCTAGCCCCTGCTCTACCAAATACATTGCTTTTTCTTGCAACATCCTGCTTGGCGATATTTGTAGCAGGATTAACTGTAACCCTTGGCTCTCCAATATTTAAATAGCCACCACCGCCATAAATGGAGGTAAACCACTTGGGATTTTTGAAACTAAAGTTTTTACCACCATTTAAACCCAGTAGTAATAATGAACTGTTAGTATTTTGAAACAAAAAAGGAGAATTGTTATCCCTGATTTGTTGGTCGTATGTCAGTGCGTTAAAATCGAATACAAGCTGTCCAAACCAGTTATGTTTTAGAGACATCTCTACCCCTGAATTGAATGCTATGGTAGATTTGTAGGCATTGGCAAACTTCCCCTGCGGTACTATGTTACCAACTCCGGTTGTGAAAAATAATTTACCGCTTTCCTGTGCCATTGCATGATAGCTAATTGATAATGCTAAAACAATAATCCCTGATTTAATTTTCATTTTCATGCTGTTGTTGTTTGGTTTTTGGTTGAAATAAATTGAATGCAACACCACCGATAGAGGCTCCATACAATGTCATGCGGTAAGGATTGGATTGAATGTAACAGGTGCCTGAAACACAGCCCACATGCTTCCAGTACAGAAAGCCTGCAATGGAGCCGAGTAAAACCCCGGAAATAGTAATTGCATTTTTCTTTAAAAAGCTTTTCATAAAATTATTTTTCAATATCACATTGCACTAAAATGGCATGTTCGTATAAGTCAAGATCTGCATCGTATCTGTTACCTGCCGTAATAGCCCCTTTTATTTTAATAATATCACCCACTTTTACAGCCATTGTATTGGCACTTGTTTGTTTTGTAAACGTGGCACTTACACCTACTTTTGCTCCCTCATCTTTTAATACAATAACCTGCTCTCCATTTTGATTGGTGGAAATTTTACTTACCCTACCTTCTATAATAAGCACTTTTGAATTTCCATCACTGGCTAAATATTTTGCATTAGCTTTAGCTGCGTCTGCAGTAAATTCATTGGTAAGATCCTGTGCTTTTAATGTTGCATACGCACTAATTGCCTGTACATTGCGGTGAGGTTTAAAAAACAGGTAAGCACCTATGCTGCCTGCAATAATAATACCTGCAAGCAGGATTAAACCAATTCGTTTCATTGTTTTCTTTTTCATTTTAATTTTTGTTGATTTTAAATTGTTAGTATGGAGGCGTGTTGAATATGGTAAACACTGAGATTTTTATTATCATAGTCAATAATGCCCTGCCTCTTAAATTGTACCAGTGAAGTGGTAACGGATTGCCTGCTGGTAGTCGTAATCCTGGCAATATCTTCATGTGTAAGAAAATTTTTGGCAGTGTATCCGCCATTAACGGGATGGCCAAATTCCCGTACAAATTCCTTCAGAAAATCCAGTATTCTTTCTTTCACATCTTTCAGCATTAATGAGAACATCCGTTCTTCCATTCTCTTAATTCTTTTTCCAATAGATTGATGAATGTCTTTGCGGAACACATGGTCTGTTACCATCAATTCCTTAACGATTTCTGCCGGAATAAAACATACTTCACAATCTTCTAAAGCCACTGCTATTTCGTGACGGTTTTCATCATTGTCTAAAAGACTGAGTTCCCCAAAAATGTTACCGGGCTTTAAAATGTATTTAATTATTTCTTTCCCTTCACAACTGATGTTGGAAATTTTAATCAACCCCTTTTGAAGAAAATAAACATATTTAATAGTAGTGTCAGTTACCTGGATGATTTTGTTTTCAGCAATATTTCTGGTTACTCCGGCATTGTGTAACAGTATTATGTCATTTCTATCCATAGTTCTTTTAATCGTGTCAGGCGTGAGTAATATTTTTTCAAAGGCCAGCCCGTTTGTTGTTAATGTACTCATCTTAAAAAATTTCAGCATTGGGATAAAATGCGCCGAAGCCCATCCAGTAACCCATTATGAATAACGGTGATTGCAATTTCTGTCCTGCCAATGGCCCGGAGACAGCAGCACCAAACGCATCCCATATATTTCCAAACTGGTCTTTCAGTAATCCCGTTCCGGTATTGTCTGTCGTAAAATTTGGAATACTTCCATCAGGTAATTTATTTTTAAAGGCTACCATTATGTTTTTCTGTACATCTCCTGTCACAATCAGCGATTCATCTTTAAATACATCCTGTATTATTCGGTTATTGGTGGTGAGTGATGAAAAACGATAGATTTTTGCTTTACCATTCTTTATAATTCCTAAAACCCTTTCTTTTCTGGGTATCCTGTTATCATCAGGTTCAATATTAAAAACAAGAGCATTATCATTTGTTTTGTAATCACCATAAGGATAGGCACCGTAGTTCCTGCTAAAGCCTGTGCTGGTTGATAATACTTTTGAATTAGGAAACATTTCTTTCCATGTTTTCCAGCTAGTTTCTATCAACTGAAAATTTGTTGCTTCCGTTTCGCTTAATGAACCATTTACCGATTTTAATAATAGCTGCGACCAGTTACTATTTGTTTTCCGGTCGTAAGGAATTACATTGGCATTATATAAAAGCCCGGATACGCCAAATGTTGTTTCTCCTGCTGCCAGCATTCTGTTCCACCCTGTAGCAGTGCCGGTAAGCGGGCAATATATCACTGCCAGTTTATCTCCACTCACATCATCATTTACTATCTCATGCCAATTAAGGACATTGTGTGAATACGCCCTGATATCATTTCCTTTTCTATAGCCAATCACCAAATCATTATCTAATAGGTATGTTGCCTGCGATACATTAATAAACGCAGGATTGCTTAATGCCGGAATACCATCTTTACCCGGCCCGCCATCTACTACACGGTCGCGTGGAATCAGCCATCCATTATTGCCTGAACCTACATTACCACTGCCCGGACCTGTATTTCCGGAAGAATTCTTTTTACAACCACCAATTACGAAAACAAATAATGGTAATAGTAAATAGCATATCAGTTTCATACTTTTAGTTTTTTAGTGATGTTTGAAATGATTTTTTTGCGGATACCTCATAATAAAAGCCAACATTAAGCCTTACAGTAGGTGAAAGCTGTGTATCTCTCACCCAGCTATATGCCGGTAAATTTGCACTGATATTAATGGCAGATTTTCCAGAAGGCTTAACTGTTAAGCCCGGTTTTATAAAGACCCAATGCCCACCGGTGCCGGGAGTTTTTTCTCCGTCATTTTTATCCTGAAATGCATGCCTGTACATTGCTTGTAAAGAAGCTCCCCACAAAACTTTACCTGTTACAAACTGGTCTGCAATGCCTGCAATTGTAATCAATTCATTCCCGAACTGATATACCTGTGAACCGAGATACTTTTTATTTTTACCTTTTAAACTGAATGACGCCATGCCGGAATAAGTTAAAGATGGTCTTGCCTTGCTGTTCTTTGAAATTTGTGTCCATGTAATTACATCCCATGAACCACTTCCTGGTTGTAAATCGGCATTTAGTGCAATAAGGTTTTTATCTCTTTCGTCAGATGACCCTGTTGGAATTTTCGGGCCTGCTCCAATTAGCCAATTAATATGTTTTGTATTACCTGCAAGTAATTTATATTTCACAAGAATTACTGCATCACCTAAACCCTGAGCTGTTGTTTTATTTGTATTACCAAATTGTTTGATAACCCTTTCTTGTCGTATCCACGACAAAAATAATTCTGTACTCCATTTTTTATCTATAACATAACCGCTTTGAAATAATATTGAATGAGTGAGCCTTCTTCTTGCATTATCATCTAACTTAAAAGAGCCATCCTTCAATGTATTCAAAATATTTAAGTCATAACTCACTGCAAACTGAATGGTCTTGCTATCTGAAACCGGCAATCCCAGATTGTTTGAAATGGGCACCCCTCCTGAGCAACAGCTTTGTGTATAAGCGTTGATACTGAACACAGGTATAAGAGATGTCATGGCCATTTTCAACACTATGTTACCCATATATTGGGGGTTATAAATTTGATAAATGAATACATCGGTTGTGACGGGCAGTTATTAAAAACCTTACAAGCCAGTCAATAAAAAACATATTAAATAGTTTTAAGCAGTCAGTACACCCAGATAGATTCTTTATATTTGTATATAACACAACAGTATAATTAATGGAAAAACAAGTAAATGTTGCTAATCCTGAAAAGTGGTTATCACTTTATGGAGACCTCATGTATCAGTATACTTTGCCAAGAGTAAAAGACAGTGAAGTTGCCCAGGACATGGTGCAGGAAACCTTTTTGTCAGGATTAAAAGGCCTGGCAGGATATAAGGGAGAAGCATCTGAAAAAAACTGGCTCTTCACAATTTTAAAAAATAAAATAATTGATTTTTACAGAAAAAGGGCAAAGGAGGAGTCAGTGGTTCAAATGCCAGATCTTAAGTTAATAGATGATGAATGGTTTAATGTAGAAGGAGGATGGGCACAAAACAGAATGCCCCGTGACTGGCAGGCTTCAGACACGCCTGTGGAAAGAAAAGAAATTCAAAGAATTATTAACTGGTGTAAAGACCATCTTAAAGAAGTGCAACAACATGTTTTTACGTTGAAATATATGGAGGATTTAGATTCTATAGAAATTTGTAAGGTATTAAGTATAAGCCCGTCTAACTATTGGGTACTGATACACAGAGCCAGGCTTCAAATGCGGGATTGTGTAGAAAAATATTGGTTAAAAAATTGAGGTATATGAAAAAGTTAATGATGAAATATTTGATGGTTAATTGTAAAGAAGCTACTTTTTTAATGGCAAAAAAAGAAGAAGGTATGCTGTCTTTAACAGAAAGATGGAAGCTCGCTATGCACACTTCAATGTGTTCTTATTGCAAAAAATTTGAAAAGCAAGCTACTAAGATTGGAATAGAAAGTAAGCATGTACATGCAGACGACAACTTACCTTCTTTTGCGAAAGAAAAAATGGAAAAAATGTTTAAGGAACATTCATCTTAATTATATTGTAAACATAGTCAATGCCTTTATAAAACACCTCTATTTTTTAGGGGTGTTTTATTTTACTCAAGTTTATATATCACAACGTATTGAAAAGTTTCGATTTCTTTTTTGTAAGGTAATCCCTGCTTAAATGTCTATACAGGCAATACGTTTAATTATTTTCTTTAAAGGTGAAATAATAATTTTAGGAAACTGCCTCTATACAGGGAAGAATTAAAATCTGAGAGGTAGATACCTCCATATTTTAAAGTATGAAATATTGGCAATTTCGCCTTGCACTTAATAGTATGTTTCAGTTACTTAATTCCAAAATATCATCATATAGAAATTGTCACAACATTTTATGAAAGCAAGAAATATTTTTATTTTATTGTCTGTTACTGTGCCAGCAATAATTTTTTTGTTGGCTTTTGTTAAGCCTGGAGTAATGTGGATATTTGTTTTGATAATTCCACTCATTTTATTAGGCTATTCCGATCTGTTTCAAAAAAAACAGTCCATCAAAAGAAACTTTCCTGTAGTTGGTCAACTGCGGTATTTACTTGAAAAAGTAAGGCCGGAGATTATGCAATATTTTGTAGAAACAGATACAGAAGGCAGACCTATCAACAGGATTTTTAGAAGCATAGTTTACCAACGGGCAAAAAAGGAAAATGATACTGCTCCCTTTGGTACACAGATGGATGTGTATGAAGCTGGCTACGAATGGATGAACCATTCTATTTATGCCCATGAAACTACGTACAGGGATAAAGAACCCCGGATAATAATCGGAGGCCCGGATTGTAAAAAACCTTACGCTGCCAGCCTGTTAAATATTTCTGCCATGAGTTATGGCGCTTTAAGTATGAATGCCATTCTTGCTTTGAACAAGGGTGCTAAACTTGGTGGATTTGCACACAACACCGGCGAAGGAGGAATCAGTAAATACCATCTTGAAAACGGCGGCGATTTAATCTGGCAGATTGGTACCGGTTATTTTGGATGCAGAAATGAACAGGGATATTTTGAGGACGAAAAATTCAAAAATAATGCCTTGCTTGAAAGTATAAAAATGATTGAGCTAAAAATATCGCAAGGCGCTAAACCAGGTCATGGCGGCATTTTACCTGCAAGCAAAAACACACCGGAGATTGCGGCTATAAGAGGTGTAAGTCCGTTTACAGATGTACTTTCTCCTCCCTGCCATACCGCTTTTTCCAATTCAACAGAACTGATGCAATTTATCGGAAGACTGAGGCATTTGTCAGATGGCAAGCCAATTGGATTTAAACTTTGTATTGGCCAAAAGAGTGAATTTATTGACATCTGCAAGGCGATGATTGCAACAGGCATAAAACCAGACTTTATAACCATAGATGGTGGCGAAGGCGGTACAGGTGCAGCCCCGGTAGAATTTACTAATTCTATGGGCATGCCTCTTCGTGATGGGCTGGCTTTTGCTCATAATATGCTTACGGGCTATGATTTAAAAAAAGATATTAAGCTGATAGCAGCCGGAAAAATATTTACCGGATTTCACATGGTTAAAACCATGGCGCTGGGTGCAGACCTGTGCAATAGTGCCCGTGGCATGATGCTGGCACTCGGCTGCATACAAGCTCTGCAATGCAATACCAATAAATGCCCGGTAGGCGTGGCTACACAGGACAAATCACTGATGCACGGATTAGATCCTCAAAACAAAGCTGTACGGGTTTATAATTATCATAAAGCAACCCTGCACAGTTTTGTTGAACTGTTGGCTGCTGCAGGTATTAACAGACCCGAACAATTAACAAGAAACCATATTAACCGAAGAGTGACTATGAACCAGGTAATGACCTATAATGAAATTTACCCCGGATTAGAAACAGGAGAGTTATTGTATCATGAACCACTTCCTGAACAGCTTAAAACAACCTTGTTGTGAGTATTAAAAAAGTGAAATTCCAAAATTCCATTGGTGATCAATTGGCGGCAATTATTGAAATGCCTGATGGCGGTGAACCAGCAGGGTTTGCTGTATTTGCCCATTGCTTTACCTGCAATAAAAATTTAACGGCTGTAAAAAATATTGGCAAGGCTCTTACCGATAATGGCATAGCTGTATTACGATTCGATTTTACCGGGCTTGGAGAAAGTGAAGGTGATTTTGAAAACACCAATTTCTCTTCCAACATAGACGATTTAATGGCAGCAGCCAATTTTTTAAAAACAAGTTACAAAGCTTCGGGTATTTTAATTGGCCATTCACTGGGAGGGGCAGCTGTACTTGTTGCTGCTGCCAAAATTGAGAGTGTAAAGGCGGTTGCAACTGTAGGGGCCCCGTCCAGCCCCGGACATGTATCACATTTATTTAAATCAGGTATTGAGGAGATTAATGCAAATGGCATTGCAGAAGTATCCATAGGTGGCAGGAGTTTCACAATAAAAAAACAGTTCCTGGAGGATATTGAAGAAAAAAGTATCCATCATATTGTGCATGGATTAAAAAAGCCTTTGCTGATTTTACACTCACCACAGGATAATACTGTAGGTATCGAATATGCAGCCGCTATTTACCAGTCAGCCATGCACCCTAAAAGTTTTATTTCATTAGATGGGGCGGATCATTTACTTTCAAATGTGAAGGATTCCGTTTATGCCGGGCACATGATTGCCACCTGGGCAAAGAGATATATTTAGTAACATGTGGCATTTAAACAAATGCTCCAGTAACTATATTTAACGGCCTGTTTATTGGAGCTATAATAAATCAATAGAATTGTCAGGTTTACGACAACTCACCGTCTAAATGGTATGCAAATGGAAAAATATGATTTAATAGTAATTGGTTGTGGATCAGGTGGCCTCAGTGTTGGTCTTTTTATGGGTATGGCCGGCTTTAAAGTACTGATGGTATCGAAAACTGACCACTCTATTGGCGGCGATTGTCTCAATGATGGTTGTGTACCAAGTAAAGCTTTTATACATGTAGC